>DASURJ010000483.1:0-9265 GCA_036280115.1 Gemmatimonadaceae bacterium | reverse complement strand
GCGGGCTTTTGCGAGCTGCTCGGCCACCGTCGGCGACATGGTCTCGCCGAGGAGGATCAGGGCGCCGCCGTCGGCGATGGGGATGAGCCGGCAGTAGTCGACGTTGAATGGTGAGGGGGCGTCGGCGTCGTTGACGGTCAGGACCTGTTCGGCGCGTTTCTCCAGGACGTCGCTCACGGCGCGGGCGAACCGCCGGCCGGGGTCAGCGTTCGAACCGAGCAGCGCCATTACGTCGCGGCCGATCGCGGCGTTGGCGGGGATGCCGAGAAGGCCGACGGCGATGCGGTTGACGTAGGTGACGACGCGCTGCGCGTTGATGCTGATTGCGCCCTCGGCGAGATGGTCGCCGATGGCAGGCAACGCGACGACTGGGGGAGCCGGCGACCCGCCGCTTCGGCGAGCGTTTTCGAGGGCGAGGTTGGATCGAGGGCTACGCGGCAACGGAGGGGGCTGGCGGGCAACCCGAGGCGGATCGTGTAAGCATATGTTTCCTGTCGGGATACGTCACGGGTGCGTCCTGGAGGCGACGACCCTAGTCTCCGACGAACTGAACGTCGACGTGTTTCGTGATGATGCCGGCGCTTGTCCCACGATCGAGGAGCTCACGGACGGCCGCTCGGCCGCGCTCGCCGTAGTCCAGCGTCCAGTCGTTCACATACATGCCGACGAACGTGTCGGCTTTCTCGCGGTCGAGCCCGCGCGCGTATTGCATAGCATGGTCGAGCGCTTTGACTCTGTGCTCCAAACCATACGCGATGCTGGCGCGAAGGTGCCGCGAAATCTTCTCGATGAGCTCGGGCCCCAGATCCTTACGCACCACGTTTCCGCCGAGCGGCAGGGGGAGACCGGTTTCCTGGAACCACCACTCCCCGAGGTCGGCGATCAGGTGAAGCCCGCGCTCGGCGAACGTCAGCTGGCCCTCGTGGATCAGCAGCCCGAGGTCGACGTCGCCGGAGGCGACACGATCTTCGATCTCGTCGAACGGCGTTGGGACGGGCTGGAAATCCGGTTCGAAGAGTCGCAGCGCGAGATAGGCGCTGGTGAGTGGCCCTGGAATCGCGATCCGTTTGCCGGCCACGTCAGAGCGCCGCAGCGGGGAACGCGCGACCAGTCGTGGTCCATAGCGGTCCCCCATCGAGGCGCCGTGTGGCAGGAGCGCGTAGCGGTCCGAGAGATAGGCGTACGCGTGAATGGACACGGCGGTGACTTCCAGCTCGCCGCGCATCGCTCTCTGGTTCAGCGATTCGATATCCTGGAGCTCGTGCACGTACTCGAGCCCTTCCGTGTCGATACGCCCGTCCGCGAGCGCGTAGAACATGAACGCGTCGTCGGAATCGGGGCTATGGGCGACGTGAATCTGCATGACGAGAGAGCCGTTCGAGTGCGAGAGAAGGCGCGACGACGTCAGACCGCCGCGAACTCCAGGGCCCGCGGCGGTGGCTGGTCATCGACGTCTGGCTTCGGCGAGCGCGTCCAGGATGTCGCCCTGGTGGCGCTGGTATTCCGGGAGCTGCTTCGAGGATTCGGATGGCTCCGCGGCGAGTAGTCGTTGGGCGAACCCTCGTGCCGCCGCCGTGTCGCCACGGAGCTCGGCGGCGCGCATGCCGAGGATGAGTCCGAGCAGATGTGTCGAGTCGGTTCGAAGGATGGTGTCTGCTTGTGCGCGAGCGATCTCCACCGCGCCGGCTGTCTCGGCGACGCGGCCGAAGTCGTAGCGCAAGTCGGCGTCCAGGGGGCCGAGGGTCTGGTATGTGGAGAGCGCCATGGGTGCGAAGAACTGAACGCTGTCAGTCTTGCCCTCGGAGTGGAGGCGCATGACCCGGTCGAACAGCCGGTCGGCGCGTTCGCGCGGTGAGAGGTTGGAAATATCGGGCGCCCGAACGGTCGCGGGGCCGGACGCGCCCGCGTCGGCGGCGGTGGCCTGGGTCGCGGTGGGGGCGCGCGAGCCGCCGAATCGTTGGCCGGCGAGGAGGGCCACTAGAGCGAGCAGCGCGACTGCGGCGACCGCCCATGGGAGCGCGGAGGACGACGTTCCGGGGGTCCCGGTGATGGCTTGCGGTGCGGGGGCGCGGACGCCTGCGGCGGTGCCGCAGCGGTGACAGAACCGCGCGCCTGGCGTGAGAAGGGAGCGGCATCCGGCGCACGTCGCTTCACCGAGGGCGGCGCCGCACTCGGAGCAATAGCGACCCGCGGCCGGCGCGGAGCAGCTCGGGCAGACGACCTTGTCTGTCGTGACAGAGGGCATGCGCCCAAGATAACGACGGACTGTCGGGAGCGGGCGAGGGCGATTGCCGGCGCGCGATGCCTCGCCGAGGGTGGAATCGCTTGGATCGCGCGCCGGTGCGCTACCGCGAGTGTCGGCCGCCGGGCTCCGAGATGCGCTCGACCGTTTTCTCGGCTTGCTTGTCGTCCTTCGCTTCGAGCACGATGTCGGCCTGGGCGACGATGCCCACGAGAGCGCCGCGCTCGTCGACGATCGGGACTCGCCGGACCTGTTCGCGTCCCATGAGCGTCATGACGTCATCGACGGAGTCGTCAGGCGAGGCGGACCGCACCTCCGAGGTCATGACGTGGCCGACCGACGTGGTCTTGCCGTCGCGTCCTTCGGCCACGGCGCGGATGGCGATGTCGCGGTCGGTGATCAGGCCAACGAGGCGTTTGGAGTTTTCCGATTCGACGACGGGCACGACGCCGATGTCTTCCTGTTTCATGAGGCGCGCGGCCTCGGAGAGCGGCGTTTCGGGCGTTACGCAGGTCGGGTTTCGCGACATGATGTCCTGAGCCTTCATCGTTCCTCCTGTCACGTGGTGCAGTTCGGCGAACCCGTGAGGAGGGGCAAGGGGCAGGCCATGTGTCGGGAATCGGGAGTCGGCCGCCGCAGGCGGGCGGAGGGAACCGGGAGCCGGGAAACGGGGGAACCGGGAAAACAGGGTGCGAACAGCGCGTGGGGGTTGCGCGATCAATGTGTGCGGGGCAGCGTGCGGCGCGAGTCCAGGAGTCAGTTCCCAGTCCCAATTCCAGTTCCCGGCTTTGCCCACGTCACATCGACCCCCGGCGCGCGATCTCAGCGGCGCGAGCAAGCAGGACATTCTCGCGCTCGCGCGTGAGAACAACGTGCGGTTCATGCGGCTGCAGTTCACCGACATTCTCGGCGTGAACAAGAACGTCGAGATCCCGGCGACGCAGTTCGAGAAGGCGCTCGACGGCGACATCATGTTCGACGGGTCTTCCATCGAGGGGTTCGTTCGCATCGAGGAGTCGGACATGCTCCTCGTGCCCGACTTCGCCACGTTCCAGGTCTTTCCCTGGGGCGGTCCTGAGAGTCGGGTCGCGCGACTCATCTGCGACATCAACCGGCCGGATGGCGCACCGTTCGAGGGGGATCCGAGAGGGGTTCTCAAGCGACAGATCGCCCGAGCAGCCGCGCTCGGTTACACGATGAACGCGGGGATGGAAGCCGAGTTTTTCATGTTCAAGCCGGGGCGTGAGGGGGAGGGCACGACCATCACGAACGATGTCGGCGGGTACTTCGACCTCGCGCCTGCGGATCTCGGCGAGGACGCTCGGCGCGCGATGGTCGACATCCTCGAGCGGATGGGGTTCGAGGTGGAGACCGCGCATCACGAGGTCGCGCACGGGCAGCACGAGATCGATTTCCGCTACGCGGATGCGCTCAAGACCGCGGACAACATCGCGACGTTCAGGTTCGTGGTGAAACATGTCGCGCGCCAGTTCGGGCTGATCGCGTCGTTCATGCCGAAGCCGATCTTCGGGCAGAACGGCAGCGGGATGCACACGCATCAGTCGCTGTTTCGCGGGGACACGAACGCGTTCTGGGCCCCGGACGCGGAGTGGCAGCTATCGCCGGTGGCGCTCCATTACATCGGCGGGCTACTGCGGCATGCGCGCGGGATGTGCGCGGTGACGAACCCACTCGTGAACTCGTACAAGCGGCTCGTGCCGGGGTACGAGGCGCCGGTGAACGTCGCGTGGTCGATGCGGAACCGGTCTCCCCTGATCCGTGTCCCGGATCGGCGTGGGCTCGGCACTCGCGTCGAGCTACGCATGCCCGATCCGGCGGCGAACCCGTACCTCGCCCTCGCGGTGATGCTGGCGGCCGGGCTGGACGGCGTGGAGACGAACGCCGATCACCGCGAGCCGGTGAACACGAACATCTGGGAGATGAGTCACCGCGAGAAGCGCCGGCTCAGGATCGACGACCTGCCGCACGACCTGAACGAGGCGCTCGATGAGCTCGAGAAGGACGACGTGATCACGGCGGCGTTAGGCTCGCACATCGCCACCAACTTCACCGAAGCAAAACGCCAGGAGTGGCGGGAGTACATCACGCAGGTTACGGCGTGGGAAGTCGAGAACTACTTGCTCAAGTATTGACGGGCGACGGACGACGGGCGGGCTGGGGGCAAATAGCTGCAGGTGTTCACCTACCGCGGCGTGACCACGAGGGCCATCGGGACGCGCCGCATGCCGCGCCAGACGTGCCTCGTGCCGGATTCGTCGCGCACCAGCATCTGGCCGGAGATGCCGCCATCGAGCGCGACGGCTTGTCGGGCGCCGAGGGCGCCCATGAGTGCGGCGAACTCGGGGATGGTCGGCCCGAACGGGAGCACGCCTAACGACTCGCCGAGGGCGTCGAAGCGCGTCAGGGCAATGAGGATGCGGCCGTCGGCGAGCCGGCCGATTCCGAGCCGGGCGTCCCGGTGCGCGACGTCGACCCCGCGCCCGGGCGCCTGGAGCGCAGCGGGAACGCCGCCGTCCCCGGTGAGGAGGGTGGGGTAGGATTGAAACGCGGCCGCGACGCCGCGGCGGTTCGACGGATCAGCCAATGCATCGGGGCCGATCCATCGGACCGCACCGGCCGAGTCGACCGCCACCGCAGTCGAGAGCGGACCCTGTCCGGGCGCGAGAAACTCCCTGCCGTCGAGGACGACCCATCCCCAGGGTAACGTGCGGATGAACTGCCCGACGTTGACGGCCACGATGGCGTCCGCGCGCGCGTTGTCGACCGCCCAGGCGGCGCGCTCGCCCCCGCGGGTGAACGCCGTGTCGAGCCGCAAGCGGACGCGCCCGGGGTCAATGCGTACGAGGACGACCCGGAGCCGTCGTGCCTCGCCTGATCCGGCAAGCCGCAGCTCGCCCCATTCCACGCCGTCGTGGGCGCGGCGCCACTCCACCGCGTCGGCGACCACGTCGTGCGGCGCGGGCCACTGCTCGGGCGCGGCGTCCGAGCGCCACCACTCCTGCCAGGCGTGTCCCGTCCAGACCGAAAGGGCCGAGCGAGGCAGCGGCCGCACGTCCGGCGCGCCTAACGCCGGACGCGACGGCGTGGCGGCGGCCGCGACAACCGCGGCCGCCGCCACGCGCAACACTCGCAGCGATGCCCGAGCGGGCATCACATCACCTTCTCGAGGTCCGCCCGACGGGCGCCGAGGGCCTCCAATTCACCCGCGCTGAATGCGCCGGGGTTGGTCTTGTACTTCATCGCGGACAGGTAGGCCTCGATACGTTCCCGGGCCATGTGGAACTGCCGCTCGTTCATTCCGCTCTCCTTCACCTCGGTCGCGGCGGCCTTCTCCTCGAGCTCGCGGATCTGTTCCGTCAGGGTGTTGGCCTGTGCGTCGAGTTGATCCATCTGAACGAGCACCGCCGGCGGGGTGGGCATGGGACCGCACGCCTTGTCGGCAGCGATCGAGTCGGGTTTGGTGTCCCTCTCGGTAAGTCCGAGCTGCGCGCCGAGGCGGCGAAGCTCGGCCGTGTCACCCTTCTGCTGCGCCACCGCCATCTTCTGGGAGATTGCCAGTACCTTCTCGCGGTACGCGGGGTCGGACAGGGCCTTCGCCTGATGCTCCTGCATCCGTTGCTGCTCTGCCTGGCGGCGCTTCTCGGCCGATGCGTACATCGCGTTATGACGGCAGCGCTGGGTCTCGTCGTGCTTCTCCGTATACGCGTTGAGCAGTTTTGCGTTCTTGTCGGATAGCTCGCCGCGCCTGGTCGCGGCCTCGTCACGGCGAGCGGCCAAGGTCGCGCGGCTCGCTCCGCCGTTCGTGCCGTCGAGGATCGCGCGGCCGGCGGTGAGTCCGCGGATCACACCTTCGACGCGCTCGGTGGTGAGCTCGAGCGTCACGTTGTCGAACGCAGGGGGCTCGCTGGCACTCGTGGATGATGTACCGGTTCGCTTCTCGATCTGTTTGTCGACCTGCTTTTCGACGACCTTGTCGCGGGCCTTCTTGACGAGACCGCCAAGCTGGGCGGAGGCAGTGTTGGCCGGAACTGCGAGTGACGCGGCGAGGGAGACCGCGACCGGAATGACAATCGCGCGCCGAGCACGGCTCGATGCGCGACGGGAAATGGCATGACTCATTGGGGGATGCTCCTTGGCGTCCGACTGAGGGTGCGCGTATGCGCGACGCCATGATCGCCCCGACGGATCGCTGTCGCTTGGGTCGAATGACCTAGCTTCGCGGCCATCAGCCACTGCGCGGCAGCCATCAGGTCGTTTGCGTCCAGGCGTCGTCAGTCGTCTACCAGCACGTGTGCGCCGTGTCACACCGATGAGAGCGTTTCCGCCTCGCACATAACGGTTTACGGCTCGTGTGCGCTTGCGCCCGCTCGACATTGTTACGACTGTAGGCGGGCGAGGCGGCCTTCTCTGTTCGCGCCATGGCCAGACCGTTCATTGATGTCAGTCTCACCACACCGTCATTCCCGAGCGGTCGCCGCCTTCGAAAAGATCCCGATCCTCGCGGGAGCTTTCGCTGCTGTCGTCGGCGTCGTCGTATTGATCGGATGGTGGCGCGACATCGAAGCCCTCCGCACCATCGTCCCGGGGCTGATCCCGACCATCCCGAATACCGCTGTCGCCTTCATCATCGGCGGCGTCGCGTTGCTCTGCGCGATCCCCAGCGAGCGCGACGAGCGGTTCCGCAAGGCGACGAGCGTGTTTGGTGGTGTGCTCGCGACGCTCGGGACGCTTTTTTTCTTCGAGCGCGTCACCGGCATCGATCTCGGCATCGATCTGCTGCTGTTCGGTGACGCCGTGCGCGCGATGGATTGGATTCCGCCGGGTCGCCCCGCGATCAATTCGACGGTCGTGATGACGCTCGACGGGCTCGCGCTCGTGTTCATCGATAAGCGCAACTACCGCGGACGGCGACCGTCGGAGACCCTGAGCGCCGTGGGCGCGATGATCTCGTTCACAGCGATCGTCGGGTACATGTACGGCGTGCGCGGACTGTACAGCTTCGGTCCGCTCACCGGCATGGCGCTCCTCACGGCGGTGACGCTGTGCACGCTCAGCGTCGGCATTCTGTTCACGCGGCCGGACCGCGGTGCCGTTGCCCTCATCGCGGGTGCGGACGCGAGCGGCGTGATGGCGCGTCGGCTCCTTCCGGCCGCCATCATCGTGCCGATCGGGCTCGGTGCAATCTGGCTACTGGTCAACGAAACGAACGCGGTCCCGAGCGAGATGGCGGTCAGTGCGTTCGTCGGTGCGGTGGTCATCACTTTCATTCTGCTCGTTATGCGTGCGGCGGCGGTCGTGCGGTCGGCCGATGCGGAACGCGAAGACCTGCTGGTGCACGCGGAGCAGGCACGCGCCGCCGCCGAGCGGGCCGCGGATCGCACCGGCCGGTTGCGGCGAACGGCCGAAGCCCTCTCGAGTGCGCTCACGCCGATCGAGGTTGCGCGCGTAATCGTCGCCGAAGGACTTCCCGCCCTCGGGGCGAGCGCCAGTGAGGTGGCGCTGCTCGCCGGCGACGGTGTGGTGCTGGACCTCATGGCTGTGAGCGGCGTGCCCGCCGACGTCGCCGACGCGTGGCGCCGCTTCCCCGTGGCGAGCCGAGTCCCGCTGGCCGAGGCCGTGCGGACGATGCAGCCGGTACTCCTCGCGTCGCCTGACGAGATCGAGCAGCGCTACCCGGACCTCGCGCCAGTGCTCGAGCGGGTGAACATCCGGGCGATGATCGTCACGCCGATGGTCGTCGACGGGAGGCCGCTCGGGTCCCTGAGCTTCAGCTTCAAGGCGCCGCGCACGTTCGACGACAACGATGTGACGTTCACGCGAACGCTCGGACAGCAGTGTGCCCAGGCGCTGGAGCGTGCGAGGCTCTTCGCCGCCGAGCAGTCGGCTCGCGCCGAAGCCGAGGCCGCGAACCGCGCGAAGACCGAGTTCCTGGCGATGATGTCGCACGAGCTCCGGACACCGCTCAACGCCATCGCCGGCTACACGGAGCTCATGGAGCTCGGGATCAGCGGGCCGGTGAGCGATCTGCAACGGGAGCAACTCGGCCGCATCCGTCGCAGCCAGCGACATCTGCTCGGCATCATCGAGGACCTTCTCGACCTGTCGCGGTTGGAGCACGGCGCGCCGGCGGACATCGAATTCGGGCAGGTTCCCATCCACGAGACGCTCGGCGGGCTCGAGACGCTCATCGCGCCGCAGCTGCGCGCGCGAAACATCACCTACATCTACAACAAGCCGGACGTGGACCTCGTCGCGTACGCCAACCGTGCGCGCGTGGAGCAGATCGTGTTGAACCTGCTTTCCAACGCGATCAAGTACACGGCGCCCGGCGGGCGCGTCGGGCTGTCGAGCGACTTGCGCAACGGTCGGGTCGAGATCCGGGTGAGCGACACCGGCCACGGTATTCCGCGCGAGAAGCTCGAGTCCATCTTCGAGCCATTCACGCGTGTGGAGATGGACCTGACGCGCACGACCGAGGGGACGGGTCTGGGTCTCGCGATCAGTCGCCACCTCGCCCGGGCGATGTTCGGTGACCTCACGGCGCGGAGCGAAGTCGGCCACGGTTCTATCTTTACCCTGACGCTGCCGATGGGTCCGCCGGCGACGCCGAAGGCCACCGTCCCACCCGGCGCCGGGATCGTGGCGGTACCTGCGGACGCGGTCCCGCTGCATCGAGTTCGGTTGTAACGGCGGCTGGCTTGCCTCGGGCGATTTCGGCTCGCCCGGGCAGGCTCGGTGCCGTCGGGAGTCGGGCACGTACACTTTTCTGACAGGCGGCCCCGGGGACGTTGGCGACGCCGGCGTGCGGCTGCGCTACATTGACGGTAGACAGAGCCCCGGAGGCGGACGCTCGGCCCTCGGGGGACCGGACCCAAGCCACTCGATCCGTGCTAGCAGGAATCCGCCGGTCCCGGGTGACGATTGCGGTAGTCGTCAGCACGTTCACCGCCGCGTCGATCGCCGGATATCAGGTCTACAACGCCGTGTGCGCCCAGGAGTCGG
>DASURJ010000482.1:0-2114 GCA_036280115.1 Gemmatimonadaceae bacterium | reverse complement strand
ACGGCGATGATTTTTCCGCCCGTCGAGCTCGCCAGGAAGCTCAGGTCGACTGGAGCGCGGTGCGGAGGCGGGGAAGGAGCGCGGCGATCTGCGCGGGCGACACCGCGCCGACGGACAGCCGGAACCAGCCTGTGTCTTCCTTCACGCCGAAGGCCTGGAACGGCACCACCGCGAACCCCGCGGCCTTGAGCAGGTAGCGACGCACGTCGTCGTTCGTGCGGAGGACCTGGCCGTCCGGCGTGCGCTTGCCGTTGAGCGCGACGCGCGCGCTCAAGTAGATCGCGCCCATCGGCTCCGTGGCGTCCACGGGAAGACCGTCCGCCCGCATGGCCGTGATCCCCGCGTAGAGCGCGTCGAGGCGCTGCCGCACGCCCGCCTTCAGGTCCGCCGAGTACTGCGCGATATCGTTAGGCGCGTCGAGCAGCTTCGCCGTCGCCACCTGTTCGGCGCGCGGCGCCCACGTGCCCACGTGGCCGAGGAAATGGTTCATCGAGGTTGCGATGTCCTGCGGGGCCGCGACCCAGCCGACACGCACGCCGGTCGCCGCGAACGCTTTCGAGATGCCGTCCACGTAGATGGTATATGGCGCCATGTCGGGTCGTAGCGACACGGGGTCCACGTGTCGCGTGTCGCCGAACGTCAGCATCCAGTACACCTGGTCGTACATGAGGTAGAGCGGCCGCTCCGAGGCCGACCGCCGCGCGTTCTCCTCGAGCACGAGATCGCAGATGCCGCCGAGCGCGTCGGGTGAGAACGCGGTGCCCGTCGGGTTGAGCGGCGAGTTCAGCGCGATGAGCCGCGCGCCGCGGATCACCGGCTCGAGCAGCTCGCGCGTTGGGAGGAATGCGTCTGCGCTCGACGTGGCGACCGGGACGGCGACCGCGCCCGTGAGGTGGCAGTAATGGTTGTTGTTCCACGACGGCACCGCGAAGATCACGCGGTCACCGGGATCGACGAGCGTCCGGAATGATCCGTAGATGCCGGGGCGCGAGCCCGCCGTCACGACCAACGACGCCGGCGTGTAGCGCAACCCCAACGACCGCTCGTAGAACCGGCAGATGGCTTCGCGAAGCGGGGCGATGCCGTTCGACGGGGGGTAGTTCGTTTCGCCTCGACCGAGTGCCTCAGCGATCTCGCGCTCGAGCACGCGCGGAATCCGGAACTCCGTCGGTGAGAAGTCGCCCACCGTGAGGTTGCACACGCGCTGCCCCGCCTCGGTCATCGCGCGGATCTCGCCGGCGATGCGAAGGATCTCGGAGCCGGACATGCCCTCGGACATGGCCGACACGCGGCTGGCGACGGCGGGTGACGCGTTCACGGTGTCGAGCGTTCCTGCGGCAGATCCTGGTTCGAACATGACGGCCTCGGTGAAGTGGCAGCGCGTGGACTCGACGAAACTTATCGATACGGCGGCGCTACGTGAACGCTGCCGAATCCGTCCAGCGTCACAGTCCGAGGACGGCGGCGGTCACGCGAGAATCGCGACCACGCGTTCGGTCGTCCATGAAGAGAGCCAGTCGCTTGCGGTGAGTCGGTAGCCGGAACCAGCGACTGGCCACGAATCGTCCCTCTCCCTCCTCGCTCAAACGTGGCCGATCCGATCGTTCGGCACCTCGTCCCGACGGACGGTGTGCCTGTCCCGCTCCCGGACACGCACTCGACGCACGACACCGGAGCCCGCCTCGCCACGGCGCTGCTCGCCTATCTGGCTGTCGTGACGGCGGTGGTGACACTCCTGCCGTTCGAGTTCGCCGTCCCGGTGCAACCGCGCGTGATGCTGAGCGGTGGCGTCGTCGATGTGGTGGCGAACGTCGTGCTGTTCGTGCCGCTGGGGTTCCTCTATGCCGTGTCGCGCGCCGACCAGCCCACGCGTGCATCGCGGATCTTCCTGGCCGGGCTCGCAACGAGCGCGATACTCGAGACGCTGCAGTTGTTCGAGGCGTCGCGCTACGCGGCCATCTCGGACGTGCTCGCAAACGGCACCGGCGCGTACCTCGGTGCGGTCGTGCAGCGGCGGCTGGCGCGGCGCATCTCGATGGATGCACGCACGGTCGGAAAGCTCTCGCTGGAGCTCCCGGTCATGGGGCTCGTCTACCTGCTCGTTCCGCTCCTCT
>DASURJ010000481.1:0-6007 GCA_036280115.1 Gemmatimonadaceae bacterium | reverse complement strand
GAGAGCCGAGGCTCCATCCGGCACCACGTCGACCGTCCAGCCCTCGGCCTCGAGCAGCCGGGCAACGTAGTCGCGCATGTCCGCGTTGTCGTCGGCGAACACGATCCGCGGTGGCGTCACGTCGAGCGCGGCCGCGCCCGTGTCCGCATCGGCCGGCGACCGCCGTCGGTCAGGCGTCGGCGCGGGCGAATGGCGCGAGCCCGGAAGCCAGCGAAGCGCCTCCTCGATGTACGGCGAGGCACCTAACGCGGTCGACAGCCGCTCGCGCGTCGCGCCTTCGGTGCTGATACGTTCGCGCGGCAGGTGGGTGGTCCCGAAAGGGATCGTCACGGTGAACGTGGTGCCCACGCCTTCGGCACTCTCCACGTCGATGCGCCCGCCGTGGAGGCTCACGAGCTCCTTCACGAGGGCAAGACCGATCCCGGTTCCCTCGTGCGTCCGCGAGCGCGCGTTCGGCACGCGGTGAAAGCGCTCGAAGATGTGCGGAAGCTGCGGTGCCGGAATCCCGATGCCGGTGTCGGTGACGATGACGTCCACCGCGTCATGCCGCGCGCGCACCCGCACCGAGATCTCACCCTCGAACGTGTGCTTGAACGCGTTCGAGAGGAGGTTCAAGACGACCTTCTCCCACATGTCACGATCGACATACACGCGTTCAGGCGACGCGGGTGCGTCGATGACGAGCCGCATCCCCGCGGCCTCGATGGTCGAGCGGAAGTTGCTCGCCAGCTCGGCCGTGTATGCGGGTATGTCCGTTGGCTCGTAAACCGCCTCGATGCGCCCGGCCTCGATGCGGGAGAAGTCGAGCAGCGTGTTGACGAGCTTGTGCAGGCGGAGCGCGTTTCTGTGGATGATCTCGATCCGCTCGCGGCTCGCGGCAGGAAGCGAATCGTCCCGCAAACAATCTTCCGCCGGTCCGAGGAGGAGCGTGAGCGGCGTGCGGAACTCGTGGCTCACGTTCGAGAAGAACAACGTCTTCGCCCGGTCCAGTTCGGCCAGCGCTTCCGCGCGGCGGCGTTCCTCCTCGTACGCACGCGCGTTCGTCACCGCGATGCCCACCTGGCTCGCGACGAGCTCGAAGAACGCACGGTACCCGTCGTCGAGCGCCAGATTGGGACTCACGCCCGCGACGAGAACCCCGGCCGGGTGGTCCTGGACCGTGGAGGGGATCGGCCACACGGCCACTTTGTTTGCTCTTCCGACCCAGGGGCTGGCGTTCGCGTCGAACCGCTTCGCCAGGTTCTCCACGATGCGGCTCTGCCCAGTGCGAATAACGTCAGCGAAGGGCCAACCGAGGTCGGAGCGTCCGTCTCCGCCGACGTTGTACGAGACCGGAAGGTTGGGATCCCCGGGCTCGATCCCCACCAACCCGGTCAACCGCAACGTCGAGCCGTCCAGGAGGTAGAGCGCGGCGAACGGTATGTCGCGCGGATGCGCCACGAGCGCGTCGGCCGCGATGGCACACGCTTCCTCGGCGGTCTTCGCCTCCGCCGCGCGCGCGCCGAGATCGCGTAAGGCACGCAGGCGCCGCTCGCCGATGACGCGGCCCGTGGTTTCCGTGCAGGTGACGAGCACGCCGCCGACACCCGCGGGAGCGTTCGGGTCGGGGATCGGGCTGTAGGAGAACGTGAAATAGGTCTCCTCCACGTAGCCGTAGCGATCCATCGGGAGGTGCAGGTCTTCGTCGAACGTGGCGCCGCCTCCCGAGAGCGCGCGAAGGGCGCGAGGCCCGAGGATGTCCCAGATCTCCGCCCACACCTCGCTCCCGGGCGCGCCGATGGAGGCAGGGTGCTTCGCGCCGAGGACCGGCCGGTACGCGTCGTTGTAGAGGTGCCTGAGATCCGGCCCCCACCAGATGAGCATGGGGAACGGATTCGCGAGCACGACCCCGACCATGGTCTTGAGGCTTTCCGGCCAGGAATCGACGGGGCCGATGGGGGTCGACGCCCAATCGAAGGCGCGCAGGAGCGCGCCCATCGTGCCGCCACCCTTCAGGGGGTCGCGGTCGGCCGGGCCGATCGGCTCGCGAGCCAGTTCGGTAGCCTCGTGGGTCGTCATGCGTTCAAGTTATCGGCACGGCAATTCTCGGGCTTGCCCACAGGTGGCCCGCGACTACTTCGCGATGGCTCGCCGAAGTGGTGTGGTGTTCGCCGCGGAAGCTACAGCTTGCGTCGCCTGCTGTCGCATCCCGGTCCCGTCGATCGTTCGCCACATGTTGTAGATGAACGCGAACGCCGCCGCGGCGGACAGGATGCCACCCAGGCCCATCAGCCACTGCGCGTTCATGTGCAAGCGCAGGATGAGCGCCGCGACGAACACTGCCAGTCCGACGTTCGCCATCCACCACTGCGCCGTCGCGAGCCGGCGACTGTGGAGCGGATGTCCCGTGAAGCGCGGTATGACGTGGTACGCGACCCCGAAGATCATCATCGTCACGAACCCGAGCACGTTCATGTGAATGTGCGCGGTTCGGTAGATGGCCCACGTGGGGTGGACGGCCATCGCGACGCCGAGGGACACGCCGGCCCCGAACCAGGCGAGGCTCGACTTGATGAACGCCTTGACGAACCAGTCCATCACGCGCCTCCGCTCACGTCCGCGGGCCGGGCCCGTTCGAGCGCGTGCGCCTCGACGCGTGAGCCAGGGCGCGGCGTGATCATCGCCAGCAGGATCAGCTCTCGATCGATGGCGCGCATACCGTGTAACTCGTTAGGCTCGTACGCCACGACGTCACCCTCGGCGACGTCCTGCTCGCGGTCGCTACCGCTTACCATTCCACTCCCGGCGAGCACCGTCAGCGTGACCGTCGACGCGTTGCGGTGTGGCGCGACCGCCTGTCCGGGCGCGATGCGAAACACGACCATCCGCGCGTCGGGCGCGTCGTACACCACCGCAGTGGCCGGCCGACTCGGGGTCGCCGCAGTCGCTTGGGCGGCGGCTCGGCGTGCGTTGAGGATCTTCACGAGGGCGCCCCCTCCCGCGCGATCACGTCGCTGAGGGCGGCAGTCAGCGCGTCGAGGTCAGCGCCATCGCGCCGAGCGGCGTCTTCGAGCGTGGCGTCTCCGCCGCAGCAGGCATCGATGCCAAATGTGTTGAAGACGGACACCGCCGCCGGATATCGTACGAGGATCTCGTTCACCGTGGCGGATGCGTCCACCGTCGGCGAGCTGGTCGAGCCTGGTTGCATGCCAACCTCCGTGAATGTCCATGACGACTCACGGAGAAATATTGCTTCGGGACCGATCTGGTCTGCGTCGGCGATCCGACTAATAGATGTCGGGAAAACGCTACCCTGCAACCAGGCTGACGTCAGGCATTTCAGTACGTCGAGCTCGCTTCGAGCTCGCTCGCGGCGGATTGCGGTGGCGAGCGGCGGATGGGAATCCAGAACGGAGGGTGCCTACCGAGCTGCCTCCAACGCGCAGGCGCGAGCTTCCTCATCGATGATCGCGCATAGACGGCGGAGCTCGGCTTCGAGCTGGTCGGTCGCCCTCCTCGTCTCCGCGCGCGTCGGTACACGACCCTGGACCATCGCGACACCGAGGGCTCGTGCGCGGCTGAGATCGGCCGAGCCCGCGGCCGGGCGCCGGCGCTCCAGGTCCCACGCCGCGCGTTCCATGTGATCCACGCTCATGACGAGCTCTTCGCCGCCACGAACGTAATCCCGCGTCGCGATCGCGGCCTTCGCGCGCGTCAGATGGTGCTGCGCTTCCGCACGATTGGCGTTCGCGACGATACGGTCGAAGCTCCGAGTGGTCTGCGCCTCACCTTGCGCCAGACGTTGCGCGAGCACCTCGAGCTCCTTCGCGGCGCCCTGGAGCGCGGCGACCGCACCGAGCTCCGCTTCGTCGGCGTGCCGCCTGATGAATGCGATGGCGGGCATCAGGGCCCGAGCTGATGCCGCGAAGTCCTCGCGCACGAGCGCCGCCCGGGCGCGGTCGAAATGAGCCTGCGCTTCGTGGCGTGTCGCCAGAGAGCTCGGCGACACCCCGGTGGCCGGTGCCGGGGGAGCCGAAGACAACGTGTCGGCGATGGATCTCGTGTCGCGTGCTGGCACGCCGTCATCGGACGGCGCGCAGCCCACCAGCGCGAGAGCCACGAAGACGAGCAGGTCGATCCGTCCGTCGCGTTTCATGATGCCAGCCCCGTTGGTGAGCGCCACGACCATCAAACTACCTGCGCGCGGCGACTTGTGACGAACCGCGGAATACGGTGTCGAACGGCATTCCACGCGCCGCTCTGAGGATGGACCCCGTCGACACAGGGGTGAATGGCTCTTTGCCCCTCATGACACGAGGTATACGGTGACGGCGGATCAGCGGCGGCGAGTCGCCGCAGCGCCCGGGTAGCCTCGGCGCACCATGGGGCCGCTCTGCGCCGTCGGCCGGAGCGCTACTCCCCATCCACGCGTGCCTAACGACACACGTTCGGGCGACTGCCCGACGCGAGGCGTGTCGTCGGGTGCGTGGGCCGGGTGACCCCACCGCGGTCCACTTCCCACGCCGAGCAGGTCGCGCGCCAGGGATGCGCGATGCTGCCGGTTTCTGTCGTTCCACCGAGCGGAGGAGGGATCATGCGACGAATGGCTCGTCATCTCTTGCAGGCCACGCTACTCGCGAGTGCCGTCCCGTTGGGCCTGACGGCGCAGCAACCCACGCAGGGGACCATTACCGGCCGCGCGGTCGACGCGGCGTCGCAGCGCGCGCTGCCCGACGTGCAGGTGAGCGTCGTCGGGACGCAGCGCGGGGCGATCACGAACGAGGAGGGGGAGTACCGGATCGTCAACCTCACGCCGGGCACGGTGACCGTCCGCGCCCAGCGCATCGGCTACGCGCCCGTCACCCAGTCGGTGACCGTCGCCGCCGGCGGCACCGCCACGGCCAACTTCGTCCTGGCGGCGACGGCGATCCAGATCGACGAGGTCGTGGTCACGGCCACGGGTGAGTCGCAGCGCAAGCGCGAGACGGGTAACACGGTCGCCACGGTCACGCCGTCGGCCGAGCGCCTCGCGACCACCACGAACATCGCCGAGGTGCTCCAGGCGTCGGCGCCGGGCGTGTACGTGAACTCGCCGGGCGGCACGCAGGGCAGCGCGAACCGCATCCGCATCCGCGGGGCGAGCTCGCTGTCGCTCTCGAACGAGCCGCTGCTCATCGTCGACGGGGTCCGCGCGAGCAACGAGATCCAGGGCACGGGGTCCATCGGCGTGGGCGGCCAGACCGCGTCGCGCCTGAATGACATCAATCCGGACGACATCGAGGCGATCGAGGTCATCAAGGGCCCCGCGGCCGCGGCGCTCTACGGGACGGCCGGCGCGAACGGCGTGATCCAGATCCGCACCAAGCGTGGCCGCGCCGGTCGTGCGCGTTGGAACGTCTACGCCGAGGGCGGCCAGCAGCGCGACGTCCAGGACTACCCGGCGAACTTCGCGACGGTCGGCCTGACGGGAACCGGCGCGCGGACCACGGGCTGCACGCTCGACGCGCGCACACGTGGCGTCTGCACGCCGAAGCCCGACTCGACGGTGAGCCACAACCCGCTCGAGGCCGCGAACCCGTACATCACGGGCAAGACGTCGAGCGTCGGCGCCAGCGTCTCCGGCGGCGGCGACGTGGCGGCCTACTTCGTCTCGGCGGACTACGACGACGACACAGGCATCTTCGAGCCGAACAGCTTCCAGCGGTGGAGCACCCGGATGAACCTCACGGGGCAGTTCCGCGAGAACGTCTCGGCACAGCTGTCGACGTCGTACATGGGCAGCCGGCTCGAGTTCCCGCAGAACGACAACAACGTACTGGGCATTCTGGGCGGCGGTCTTCTCGGGTCTGCGTTCGACGATCCCGACAGCCGCGGCTACATCGCCGGGCAGACCGTGCAGGAGCTGTTTGCGATCGACGTCCACGAGAACGTGGAGCGCTTCGTGGGTTCCGCGCCGATCGTGTGGCAGGTGATGCCGTGGCTCACGGCCAACGCGACGGCCGGCGTGGATTTCTTCAACCGGCGCAAC
>DASURJ010000480.1:0-3631 GCA_036280115.1 Gemmatimonadaceae bacterium | reverse complement strand
ATCGCTTGTCGATACGCGCGCGAGCGGAACTCCGGCGTCGGCGCTCAGAACACGACGGGATTCCCACGTGAACACCACATCGTCTTCCAGGAGCCGGCCGGCCCCGGTGGTTCCAGCGTCGCCGTGGCACGAACAGCCATGACCGCCCGCCGTTCGCGATCGGACGACCAGCACCGTCGACGTGCCGTCGCCGACTTCGACCGTGAGCTCGCGTGAGCGCTGCAACACGAGCACTGCACCCGTACAGTCGAAGGCCACGCCGCACTCGACACGCACCCGGACACGAGGCAGCGCCGCCTCGACGAGTGTCACGTCGAAGCCCGATCGCACACCGAACGCCTGGTGAACCGCGCGGTTGTGCCATCGCGCCTGACGTTCGACGTCGGCAAGTTGATCGGTGAAGTCGCGCGCGCGCATCATCTGGCCCTGCCAGTAGCGGAAGCGCTCGAACGGCAGCTCGGCATGGACACTCATGCGATCACACCACCTCGATCTGGTGAGCGCCCGAGGCCACCAGACCATTTGCCGGAAGGCACACGTTCCCGCAGTGCCCGGCGCAGCCCTCGACGGTGAACGCGAGCGACTCGACGCGATCGACGCCCTCGGTGCGGTCGAGGATCTCGAGCACCTCGGAGCGATACACATCCCGCCCGAACGGCCAGCCGGTTCCGTCCGGTCCGCCGCGTAGCGCGTCGAAGAACCTGTTGAGCGCGGCAATCGCACGGGCACGAACCTCGCTCTTGTTGAGCCGTGGAAATGCCGCGATCGTGGCGCGGACCGCCACCGCGACGTACTCGGGACCAATCACTTCGACACGCGTCCCGACGATGCGACGGCGAGACAGGTAGCGTGTGACGGCGGCGCGAAGTCCGAGACTTGGCGCCGGCCGCGGCGCGCCGGAGTCCGGAACGATCAACACCAGGACGTGGCCGCTGGCGCTCACGCATGCCAGCCCAGGCCGGACGTTGGCGCGGGCCGATGCGCGCGCGATGCGCGTGCCGGGCGTCTGGCGGGCGAGGATCTCGTAGTCCGTCAGCGTGACTGCCCGGCGCGGCGCTTCGCGGTCATCGATCGCGCGACCGATGGCGTGCGCCAGTGTCTCGGCGCGGACGCCTCCGGCAATCGGCACCGGGTTCGAGGCCGCGGCGAGATCGTGGCGGGCCGCGGCAATGTCGCCCACGCGCGCGCGGTTCCCCGGAGAGTCGTCCAGCTCGAACGAGCGCGCCGCGGGCACGTTGCCGAGCTCCGCGAGCGTTGCGTGGTATCTCGCGAACAGGCGGGCACCGCTCGGCGCAACGCGCCCGTGCTCGCCGTCGCCGAGATCGACGAGACCGCGCGTTGGATCGAGAACGAAGTGCGCATCGGTCCGGCGCGACGCGAGGAAGTCGGCGCGGCGGCGCCACGAACGCAAGGCGCTCTCTTCGAGCGACAGCAGACGGAAGGTCGAGGCGACGATCGGCTGCCGTCTCAGCGTCAAGCGCAGACTGGGTGTGCCCGGCGCGCGGCCAGCGGCGGCGACGTCGAGCGTCAACCGGCCCGCTGCGCCCGGTGTCTTCTCGAATTCGAGAACGGTCACGCGCGGAGCTTCGTCGACGAAGGTCAGCGCCGTGATGCGGTTGTCTGCATCGAACGTCAAGTGGAGCCCGCTGCGTCCGCCGGGTGCGGGAGGCGTGCCACTAATCGTGGCGGACGGCGTGATAACCCACGACTGCCAGACCGGCACGGCCTGTTCGACTTCGACGGCGTTCACCGCCACCGCGCGGATCACCGGCGGCACGTCGAGCTCGCCAGACACCAGGCGGCACCGCACATACACAAGCGGCTCAACGACGGGTCCGAGCGTGCGCGCCGCCATCCCGGCGTCGATCGCGATCACCACCGTGCCGTCCAGCGTGAAGCTGCGCGTCTCGTCGACAGCCTCGGCCGCCGTCCATTGCCCGCGTGCACCGTGCCAGTATTCCCAGACGGTGACGGCACTGTGGTGCCGCAGCGGCCCGGCGTCGAGCGAAGACGTTCGGTCGTCTTCATCGTCTTCGCCAGTTTCATCCGCAACGGGCAAGCCGCATGGCCTGCAGCGATCGGATGGTGGCGGGCAGGCGAGCTCGTTCTCCTTGCGTTCGTCCAGCAGACGACGGCGAGCATCCGCGCCGGCAGCGGGTCCAACGAAAGCGAGGTACACGGAGAGGCGCGAGTCCGCAGTCGGCGTTCCATCGACCTTGAACCCGAGGTAAAGCGCCTGGCCTTCGGGACCGTCCGCCCGAAACACTGTCGGCGGCGGTCCGGTGACGATCGCGGAACCCGTGTAGCGGGCGCTCGCATCCACGAGACTGTCTTCGGTGCCGATGAGGATCGCCTTCAGCTCGAAAGGCAGCACGTCGAGCGGCGCCAGCGTCCGCACGCGAACCTGTGGATCCGTGTTCTCGCGTTCGACGAGCTCGGTTCCCGCGGGCAGGCTGCGGTGAGCGACGCCGGGCGCCAGCCGGAACGCGACGGCGCCGCGGGCCGCGAGTGGCGGTTGCGGTTCGACGCCAATCAGCTCCAGGAACTTGCGCCGGTGCCGATCGGAGATCCGATTGAGCTGGTAGAGATCGAGCTCGGCGATCGACGCGAGCAGCTCGATCACGGTGATGCCCGGATCGTGGACGTTATGATCGGTCCACGCCGGCGCGAGCTGCGGGATCAACGCCCGCGCATCCTCTACGAGGTCGGCCCAGCGGCGATCGTCGAGGTTGGGCAGCTGCAGCAGCGTCACGCGCGTTCACCCGTATCCATCCGAAGGGTCACGGTAACGGTGCCGGCCACCGCGATGCGATCCGCCGCGATCGGGACACGCTCGCCGAACGGCACGCCCTGGTGCAGCAGTGCGAGCTCTTCGACGTAGTCAACGCCGACGACTTGTTCGAGCACCGCGGCGAGATCGGAGAGAAAGATGTCGCGGCCGAGATCCCAGCCGCGTCCGCGCGGCCCGCCGAAGAGCGGATGGAGGAAGCGTGCGACTGCCGCTCGTGCCGCCCGCTCAACCTCGCCCGGTGCGGCCGCGGGCGCCGGGACGATCGTCGCGCTGACATCGACCGGGTAGTAGTCGGGCCCGATCACCTGGATCCGGTTCGCGTGGGCGAGATCAGCGGGAGCGCGCTCGCCGATGAATGTTTCGATCGCATGACGGAGCCCGGCCGATGGCATGGGCTGCGGCTCCTCGCTGCCCGGGATGACGATCAACGTCACCCAGCCGGGGAGCGTGCGCCCGGCCGGCGTGCGCGCCGGCATCGCCCGCACGAAGGCCACTGCCGGGCTCGCCTCGCGCGCCATCGTCTCGTAGTCGCGGGCGGCGATTGCTCGACCGCGATGCCGTACCGTCGCAGGACCACGCGTCGCGAACGACTCGAGCGTCTCGCCGTCAGCGCCCCCTTCGGCGGCACGCGCGTTGAACACCTTCTCGACGCCCGGCACTTCCGCGATGAGCTGATCGACAGCGCCGGCGCGGACGTTGCCGACCGATCCGCCGCCAGCCGAGAACTCCCGCAGCGCCACGCTGGCGCCGGGCGGCGGGATGCGTCCACGCTCACCGTCACCGAAGAACACGCGCCCACCCGCGCGATCGATCGCGTAGTGACGGTCGGCGGGCCCTGAC
>DASURJ010000479.1:0-8911 GCA_036280115.1 Gemmatimonadaceae bacterium | reverse complement strand
GATCGGCGATCTGAGCGATGCCGACCTCCGCCTGCATGTGGGTGCGCAGCTCGGCCGCTACGCAGCGGCGGAAGTTGGTGCCGGGCGCGGAGACGAGGAGTGGCGCGTCCGCGACTGGCAGCTCGTCGCCGCGGTCAGATCGCTCGGTGCGTGGTTCGGGAAGCGCGCGCCCGACTATGGACCGGGCGCCGGCGGCGGACTCGTGTTCGACGGCCGCGCCGCGTTCACGGGCGGCGGTGTCGGGCTCACGAATCCCGTCAGGCTGCCGTGGCTCTTCCGGTACCTCGGGTACGCGCGCGGCGAGATGTTCCTGTCGCGTGTGGACAGCAACGCGGCCACGCGGCACCCCTGGGTCTTCGCGTCGCACCTCTCGATCACGCCGCATCCGCGGCTCCTCCTCGGCGCCACGCAGGCGTTCATGTTCAGCGGCGAGGGGCTTCCGCCGTTCACGTGGCGGAACTTCAAGGAGATGTTCCTGACGCACGGCATCAAGGTCGCGGGCACCGAGTTCGAGAACGGGATCGCGTCGGTCGAGGCACGCTGGCGACCGCCGGTCCCCCGTGTGCCGGCCGTGCTGTACGTGGAGTGGGGTGCCGATGACAACCACTCGGCGCTGTTCCGCTTCCCTGCGCTCGTGGCGGGGGCGACCATCCCGGCCCTGCCTAACGCTCCCGCCGTCTCGATCGGTCTCGAGCGGACCTCGTTCGCGAAGCCCTGCTCCGGCTGCGGCGGCTGCGCGTGCGAGTATTACGCGACGTGGTACCGCCACTACGTGTTCATGGACGGGTGGACCATTGACCGGCAGCCCATCGGTCACCCGCTCGGTGGCGACGGCACGGAGTGGCTGGTCTACGGCCGCTACGACGACGCGCGGCACCGCCTGCGCGTCGATGCGCGCGCCTTTCGCCGCGACCGCGGGCGCTTCAACCTCTTCTCCCCCACGCGGCACGGCGAGAGCGTCGGCGGGGCGCTCGGTGCCGAGTATCGGGTCACGGGCGGTGTCGAGCTTCACGTGGACGCGATGGTAGAGCGTGGGCGGAGAGACTGGCACACGTCATCGCTCGCGGCTGGCGTGCGGTGGATTCCGTGAGCGCCTCACCGTGCCAGCACCGCCACGATCGTCACCAGGCTGCCGACGATGGAGGCGATGACCGGCAGGTTTCTCGATAGCGCCGACCCATCGTTAGGCGGGCGTTCCGGCACCACCACCTTGCTCCCCGGCCCTGGCGTGGGGACCCCGTCGGGAAGCATCGTCCGCCGCTGGACCGGCTCCACCTTCCCGCTCGCCTGCGTCACGTACGCCCGCTTCATGTCGGCGGCACGCTTGGGTCCCCCGGCCGCGCGGACGTAGTAGTCGAGGTTCGCGCCACGCACATACGCCACCGCCATCGGCGCGTTCACCGCCCCCGACACGGTCACGATGCCGCTGTACGGCGGAATGTGAATCGAGTCGCCGTCCTGCAGCACGAGGTTGTCGGCAACCTTGGCGTCTCGAAGCGCCCGGGGCAGGTCCACACCGATACGGCCGACACTGTCGCGTGACCGCTGGAACGCGATGCCCGCCGAGTCGGCATTCCCGGTGAGCCCACCGGCGCGGCGCACGATGTCGCTCAGCCGCTCGTTTCGCGTCTCGAGCGAGTACCGGCCCGGGAACCGCACTTCGCCCGTGACCACCACCGTCCGCCTCGGCGTCCAGTCCGGCCGGCGGAGAATGAGCACATGGTCGTACGGCTGCAGGGCGACGTCGGCGGCCCCGCTGCCGTTAGTCGCCGCGCCGTTGAACAGGTACGTCGAGTCGAGCGGCACGCGCATCGTCGTCGCGGTAACGCCGGCCGCGCGATCCTCCGGCAACCGCGCGATCTCGGCCTCGCCGAGGTAGGCGCTCTCGTCCAGACCGCCGGCGAGCAGCACGAGGTCGCGGAGCGTCATCCCATCACGATACGTGAGGCGACCGCTCTGCTTCACGGCGCCCGTAATGGCGACATACCGCTGTGGCTTGAACTCGCTCACCGAGAACACGCGAATCTCGTCGTCAGGCGCGAGAGTCACATCCTCGGTCGCCGTTCCGTCGCTACGCAGCGCCGTCCGGAGCTGGACGCGCGACGAGTCGGCCAGCGTCCGTGTAATGAGCACCTGGCCGAGGTATGCGTCGGGGCGCAGACCGCCAGCCTGCGCGATGGCCTGCGAGAGCTTCAGCCCCGCCGTGAAGCCAAGTGATCCCGGCTGCCACACGTTCCCCGCCACCGCGATCCGGTTGGTCACCCGTTCCGAGATCGGGAACACACGAACCACGTCGCCATCCTCGAGCGTCGCGTCGACAGTGTCCCCCGGGATACCGCCGTCGCCGACCAGGGTGCGTGTGGGTTGCAGCGTGACGTCGAGGACCACCCGCGCAGCCCCGCCATCCCGCCGCTGATGTGCCGGCAGGATGCGCTCGATCTGGACGCGCGTGAGCACGGCAGTCGGCCGAAAGCCGCCAGCGGCACGGACGAGCGCACGCAGCGATTCACCGCTCCGGAGCTCGTAGGTCGCTGGCCGGTTCACCTCGCCCACGATTCGCACGCTCGGTCCGCGAATCGGAACGAACACGACGTCACCCGACTCGAGTCGCGGGTCGTGCGAGGCGTCTCCGCGCAGCAAGTAGTCGTACACGTCCAGCACTTCCACGACTTTACCCCCACGCCGGATCTCGATGCCGCGGAGACTTCCGTTCGGCGTGGGACCGCCGGCAGCATACAGCGCCGTGAGCGCCGTCCCCGCGCTCGACACGCGGTAGGCTCCCGGGCGCGAGACATCGCCCGTAACGAACACCTGACGCGACCCCAGCCGCGACACGCTGAGCGAGAACCGCGTCGTCGCGTTCGCACCGCGGCGCACACCGGGGTAGACACGACCCAACACGCCGTACAGCATGGCGTCCAGCTGCTCGAGCGTCAGGTTCGCCACGTGCAGCTGGCCAACCTGCGGGATGAAGACAAATCCTTCGCGCGTGACATCGAGCCGATGGGCGAGCTCCACCTCACCGGTCAGCAACAATACGAGCTGATCACCCGGACTGAGCTTGTACGACCGATCGACCGGACCCGCGACGTTAGGGTCGAACTGCGACGTCGGCTGCGCGAACAGGTCGAGCCCGAAGATGGTCCGACCGCTATCCGGGGGTGGGACGACACGTCCGTCCGATGAGCGGCAGGTGATCTTCGGCTGCGGCCGGAGATTGCGTCGCGCGTCGAGGAGTATGGTCGAGTCCGCAACCGTGTCCGCCACCGCCTCGGCATCTGTCGTGTCGCACGTGACGTACGCACGGGGTGGCCGATTCAACTCGAGCGAGCTGTACCGTCCAACTCCGAGTGGCCGGCCGAGCGAATCGGTCTCGGGAGTGATGGCCAGCGCTCGAAGCGCGGCGAGGGTCGTGGCCGAGGGAACGCTGTCGGCACCGGCAGCGCCCGGCTGGAGATACGCGTCGAGCAGACTCTCCGGATACCCCTCGGCTCGCAGCCGCGCACGGATCTGTTCCGGCGTTAGGCCACTGTCGCGAAGCCGAGTCCGCACCTGATTGGCCAGGTCAGGGCTCGATCGGAGAAGGGCTTCGGCCTCTTGCGGACTCGGCCGTTGCTGAGCGAACGCTGAAACGGCGGTCGTGATGGCAAAGACCGCCACATACGTCAGAACGCGATGCAGCATATCCTGAGCTTTCACAGGTGGATTCTGCTTCAACCCACTAGACCGGTCGAGCGTCACACGGCGCCAACCTGCAGTACAAACCGTGCCAGGCGCGTCCATCCCCTGGTCGCCCCTGGTCACGAGCGCAGACTCCCGGTCGCGAACGCCGAAACCTGGGGGTCGAGTCGTCGTAGGCCCTTTCGAACTCATCCACTCCGTCATGCTCTACTGGCAGGACATCCGCTACGCCTTCCGCTTGCTGCGCAAGAATGCGGGACTCAGCCTCCTTACCGTTGGCGTGCTCGGCGGCGGGCTCGGCGTCAGTATCTTCACGTTCTCTTTCCTTTACACTGCGATGCTCCGCCCGCTCCCGGTGGGAGGGGGCGACCGAATCGTCCGGGTCTCCCAGACGTCCGGCAGCGCCACGACCGGCATCGACGCCGTGGACCTGGATGAGGTGCGCGGATCGATCACGACCCTCACCGACGTCGGCGCGTTCACGTCGCGAGAGCTCGTGGCGGGCAATGCAGGCACGCAGCGCCGAGTCATGGACGCAACCGCGGCCGAGTGGAACATCTTCGAGGCGACGCGTACCCGCCCTGCGCTCGGCCGAACGTTCACCGCCGCCGATCAGGAGCGCGGGGCCGAGCCGGTCGTCGTGCTGTCGTACCGGACGTGGCAAACGAGCTTCGGCGCCGACTCGAGCCTGGTCGGGCGCACCATCGCGCTCAACGACGTCGCGACGCGCGTCATCGGCGTCATGCCGGCGGGCTACGCCTTCCCCGTGGCGGCCGATGCCTGGGTGCCGTTAGGCATGGATGCGCTGACGCCGCCCGCACCTCGCACGGTCGCGGTCGACCTGTACGCCCGCCTTCGCGACGGCGTCAGCATGCGGGCCGCGGAGACACAGCTTCAGGCGCTCGTCGAGCGCGCGAGGCGCAGCCGGCCGGTGGCTCCGGACTCGAACGCGTCATCGCAGCAGGTCGGGATGGCGCCGGAGCCGATTCGCGTTCGGGTCGAGACCTTCCCGCGCGCGCAGATGGGTGAGGAAGGGCCGCTGTTCTTCGTCGTGCTCAATCTGCTCGCGGCTCTCATTCTCCTGCTGGCCTGCGTCAACGTCGTGAACCTGCTGCTCGCGCGCGCCAACGAGCGCGGGCGCGAGATGGCGGTGCGCCTCGCCCTCGGTGCGTCGCGGAGTCGGCTCGTGGTTCAGAGCCTCTGGGAGAGCATGATGTTGACCGTCGCCGCCGGTATCGTAGCGACCGGCATCACCGCGTGGGCGCTGTCGGGCGTCAACGCGTGGGCACAGGCGAACATGCCGGGGAACCTCGCGTTCTGGTGGGTGTGGCGACTCGATCGTCCGGCACTCGTCGCCGCAGGCGTGTTCGTGACGGCGACGATCGCGCTCATCGGCGGCGTCGTGGCCGCGCGCGCGACGAACGTTCGCATCAGCGCCGTGCTGCAGGACTCGTCGGTGCGCGGCGGGGGCCGACGCCAATCGCGGCTCGGACGTGCGCTTGTGGTAACCCAGGTGGCCACCGTGTCCGTGCTCATGTTCTTCGGCGTGATGGCCGGCATCGTGGCGAATCGCGTCGTACACATCGACCTCGGCTTCGATACGCGCAACCTCATGACGACGCGGGTCGTACCGCCGGAGCAGCTCGAGAGCAGGGCGCAGCGCGTCGGGTTCTACGCGTCGCTCGGCGATGCGCTGGCGCAGTCGGGTGAAATCGAGACAGCGGCGTTGGGCGCATCCCTCGCCGACCTGCAGGACGCCCGTGGGCGTGACAAGCTCGAGCTCGATGGCGGCGCGCGCTCGACGCGCATCGGAGTGCCGCGCGCGTTCGTCCGAGCCGTGTTTGGCCCTCTGGAGCCGTTCGGCAGCGGAGTTCTCGAGGGCAGGGCGTTCGACACGCGGGACTCGGAGGACGGCCCACCGACGGCGATCGTCAGTCGCGCGTTCGCCGCGCGGTACTGGCCGGGCTCGTCGCCCGTGGGGCGCGAGGTGCACCTCGTGGGTGTCGGCGAAACCAGACGGCGAGTCGTCGTGGGCGTGGCGCGCGATGTGTTACTCGGCAACCCGCTCTCACGCGATCGGAGCCCGCTCGCCGTGTACGTTCCGCTCGCGCAGACGGACGCGCCGGATGCGTCGCTCACCTTCCGGCACCGCGGGACCTCGGCGGCAGCGGTTGCGGCCGTTCATCGCGCACTCGCCACGTTGGATCCGTCGTACGTGCCGTCGCACGTCGCGACGTTCGACGAGATTCTCGAGAAGACGGCCCTCATTGCCCGCTCGGTGACGAAGCTGTTCACGCTCTGCTTCGGCTTCGCGTTGCTGCTCGCGGTGAGCGGCACGTACGCGCTCATGGCGCAGTCCATCGGCCAGCGCACTCGCGAGATCGGGGTGCGACGCGCGCTGGGTGCCACCGACGGCACCATCGTGAAGCTGCTTCTCGGTCAGGGCGGGCGGCAGCTCGGCATCGGCGCCGCGATCGCGCTGCCATTCCTGCTCACGGTAGGCATCGGGTTCTCGAAGTTCTTCCCCATCGCAACGAGCCTGTCGGTAGCCGCGGGTGTGCTCGTGACGGGATCGATCGTGGGTGTGGTGCTCGCCGCGACGTATCTGCCGGCGCGGCGCGCGCTCTCCGTGACACCGCGAGAAGCGCTCTGGACGGAATGATCGCCCGTCACGGCGACCGCGCTCGCACTGGCATCCCATCCGCGACGAGATCCGAGGGGAATACGATCACCGCGTCGCCTTCCTTCAATCCTTCCACGACTTCTGCGGCGTCGGCGTTCCGCTGACCGATCCGGATCGTACGCAGGGCGGCCTCGTCGTCCTCCACCACGAACACGCGCCACGCGCCGTCCTGCTGAAAGAGCGCGCTCGTCGGCGCCGTCAGGACATTGGTACCGGTCCAGGTGACGATGGTCGCCTCCACGCGGTAGCCGGCACCCAACGCAGCTGGCGGCTTGGCGAGGTCGATGATGACGTTGACCCGCTGCTCCTCGACGCCTAACGCCGACACTTCGGTGAAGGCAGCCGGCTCGACGAGACGGACCTGGCCGTACAGGATCCGGTCACCGCCCCATCCGTGGACACGCACGGCGTCGCCCGGCGTGATCCGTACCGCGTCCTCGGACAGCACATCGACGACGACTTCGAGCCCGCGCGCGCTTCCCACCTCGAGGAGCGGCGTGCCCGCCTGCACCACACGTTCGCTCTCTTCCAGCACGCGCAGCACGCGTCCGGCCGCAGGGGCCCGCACCTCGACCATCGTCCCGCGACTCGATTGGGGAACCGCACCGGTGAGCGCCGCGCGCGCCGCTCGCACGTCCGCCTCCGCGCCGCGCAGTGCCGCCTGCGCCGCCTCGGACGCGCGTCGTGCCGACGCCGCCGCCAGTACCGCCTGCTCTACCGCTTGACGACTCACCGCGCCGGCCTTCTCGAGCGCCTGAAGTCGCGCGGCCTCCCGGGACTCCTGCTCGAGCCGCCCCCGCGTCTCCTCCACCTGCACCTCCACCTCGGCGCGCCTCGCCTCGGCAGCCGCGAGCTGAGCGCGTGCCACGCTGAACGTACGCGGGTCCTCCGGCGCCGACGCGATCCGCGCGACGATCTCGCCTTCGGTGACCGACTCGCCTTCATCGAGTCGTATTCGCTCGAGCCGTCCAGTCACCGGCGACGCCACCACGTACCGTTGGCGTACTCGCGTGCGCCCTTCGTCCTGCACGACCGCCTCGAGCGTGTCCCGCGTGATGCGCGCCGTCTCGACCTCCACCGGCGATTCGCGGAGCGCCAGGCTCGCGATGACGGCCACGGCCGCTATGCCGATGGCGATCATCGTCCACCGCCGCTTCCTGGTCATCAGTGGTTCATTCCCGTGTCTTCAGGACCGCGATCAGGTCCATGCGATTGAGGCGCCCCCGCACGATCCACGCGCTCACGACCGCGGCGAGAATCGTGGCGAGTGTCGACCACACGTACGTCGATGTGCTGACAATGAGCGGAATGCGGTATGCTTCGGTCTCGAGCCCGCTGGCAACGGCGGCCGCAAGCAGGTACCCGAGCACCCAGCCGAGCGGAATGCCGGCGGCCGTGATGAGCGCCTGTTCCCCGAACAGTAGCACCGCAACTTCGCGACGCGAAAAGCCCAGGACGCGCAGGCTCGCCAGCTCCCGGCTCCGCTCCGAGAACGAGATGCGCGCGCCGTTGTACAGCACGGCGACCGCAATCATCGCCGAGAAGCCGAGAATGAAGAAGATCGCCACGAAGAGCGACTCGGCGAGCTGATCCTCGAACGACTCCAGCATCTGCGCCGGCGATGCCACGCCTGCGACGACCGGAAGCCGCTTGAGACGTTCGTTGAGCGACGCGCGCGCGTTCTCCGCGACCTGGAGATACGCGCCGGTGACGGCGGGTGCCCCGCGCGCGAGGCGGTGAAGCGCGTCGAGCCGCATGTACGCGGAGAGTCCGAGGAAGTCTTCCACGACACCGGTCACGACAACGCGCGCGGTCGGGCGGGCCCCCTCGAGCACCTCGGCCGTCACGACGTCGCCCGCGGACACACCCAGCTGGTCCGCGAGAATCGCGCTCAACACGACCCCCTCAGGGGGCAGCGGGTGCACCCCGCCGGCCGCCGTGACAATGCGCCTCAGGCGCGCGTCGGGCTGCAGGCCGGTGACCGCGACCTCGCGCTCGCGATGGCCGGCACGCAGCCTAACGGGAACGGTACGCGCCAGCTCGACCCGGGTCACGCCGTCCAGTCGCGTCAGGTCGTAGCCGACCGATCGCGATAAGGGCTGGTGGAAGGTGAGCGAGAGATCCTCCCGCTGCGCTACCCGGAACTGCAGGTCCATCATGTAGTCGATGCCGTCGAACATGAACAGCCCGATGACCAGGATGGCGACGGAGAACGCCACCCCCAGCGCGGAGAGCGCGCTCCGTAACGGCCGTCGTTCGACGTTGCGAAGGATCATGCGGCCGGCGGGCGGAAGAACGCGTCCAATGCCCATCCGCTCGAGCGGGCCGGGTCGAAACGTCGCCGGCGGTTCGGGCCGCATGGCTTCGGCCGGAGGCAACATGGCCGCGCGCCGCACGGCGGTGAGCGCGCCGGCGCCCGCCGCCAGCGCACTCACGCCGACCGCGATCGCCACGAGCACCCAGCTCATGGTGTACCGCAACGTCGGAAAGTCGAAGAATTCCCCGTAGAGCCGGACCATGCTGCGCCCGAGCCCAATGCCTGCGACG
>DASURJ010000478.1:0-6290 GCA_036280115.1 Gemmatimonadaceae bacterium | reverse complement strand
GCCGCACATCGTTTCCGATACACGCTCTACGACGGCTTGCAGATCAAGCACCTGAACGAGTTGATCAACCTGTTGTGCTACGGCGGTGCGGTCGCGGGCGCGATCTGGGCCGGCTATCTCCTCGTGCGCATCGGCTAACGCGTCAGCTTCGCCAGGGTCAGCCTGGCGAGCGAGCGGAGCATCGGCTTCGCCGCGTCGACCGAGTCCGACGGCACCATGTCCAGGATCGACACCTGCCTCGCTCCCGACCGGTACACGATCGCCACGCCGCGAACGTACCCCGGCTTGGTATCCGACACGTAGCACGCTTCGTCGCCCAGCCTCGAAAAACCGGCTCTGCCCTTTCCCGACCTTTACCTGGGATCCGCGAACTCGATCTTCACGTTCGTGAAGACGTGCTCCCCGGTCTCAGGCAGGAACTTCTCGTTGTAGCGGAACTGGAACGTTCGCCCGTCCAGCAATGTTCCGCGCGAGACGAGCGTCTCGTGACCATGGTTCGTGGGCTGGTTCGTGTTGTGCACGACCTGCAGGAGATAGGTCGCCTTGCCGATCAGAGTCGACGGGAGCGTCTGCAGTTCCGGAAGCGTGAGCACGTCATCGGCCATCGCCGCCTCGAGCTCCGACAACCTGACGAAGTACACGGGAACCGCGCCCAAACCGCGTTCGCGCATCTGAAACGGGGGTGGCTCCGACAGTGAGTGCCACCACTCGTCGCCTTCGACCATGAGCTGGCAGCCGAGCGCCGCCGGGCGATCGAACCAGTCGAGCAGGTTGAATCCCGACGGCACACAATCCGGCGATCGAATGAACACGATCCCCACCCAGCCTCTGTCGTTAGGTACGAACCCGCGAAGAAACAGCGCGTAGTATCCCGGGCCGGCTGACTCGCCGGGATGATGGCGGATGATAGGGCCGCCGGCGGCAAGCGATGCGTCTTCCGGCAGTGCCGCCCTCGTCGGGCCGAGCGCAGACTCCGTCGGCGCCCAGCTGCTGCTGCACGCACTCAGGGCGGCCGTGGCGAGGCAGATCGCGGTGATTCTATGCATGAGGTCCCTCCAGTCCGGTGTCCCTGGACACTGTTCACGCCCCGGCTCATGTTGGGGCTGGGCGCGCCGACTGCGCCCGTGGACGGGCGCGGCATTCGGTGCGCGCCCCTCCGTCATCGAGAGATGAAAAACCGGTCGCAAACCGGACATCGGGCCCGCGCGCCGCGCGACGCTGCATGGACGCTGAACGCGCAACGGATCTGCCCCTGGATGCCACGGGCGAGAACGGCCAGGCGCTCGACCGCCTCATGCCGCTCGTCTACGACGAGCTGCGGCGGATCGCACATCGCGAACTGGGGCGTGGCCGCCCGAACCAGACCCTGCGCACCACGGAGGTCGTCCACGAGGCGTACCTCAGGCTCGTCGGCCACGCACGCATCGCCGGCGAAGCGCGCGCGCGATTCCTCGCGCTGGCGGCCATCGTCATGCGTCGCATCGTCATCGAGTATGCTCGGCGCGGGAGCGCTCAGAAGCGCGGCGGTGGGCAGCGCCCGCTGTCCCTCGACGAGGCCGCGATCGCCGGCGACGACCGGAGCGAGATGCTGCTCGCTCTCGACGAGGCGTTGACGCGGCTCGCTGCGCTCAACGTTCGCCTGGCGCGCGTCGTCGAGTGCCGCTACTTCGCCGGCCTCACCGAGGAGGAGACGGCCGACGCGCTCGGCGTCGCGGTCCGAACCGTGCAACGCGACTGGACGAAGGCAAAGTCGTGGCTCTACGCCGAGCTGCACGACTCCGCCTAACGGCCCGGATGGCATGCCGAGGGTGATCTCTCCCGAGCGCTGGCGCGAGATCGAGCGCGTGCTCGACGCCGCCCTCGACCTCCCGCCCGACCAACGCGCAGCGTTCATCGCGACGGCCTGCGGCACCGACGCGGAGATGCGCTCCGAAGTAGAGCGGGTGCTCCATGCGCACGACCAGCTCGGCGATTTCCTCGAGGACCCGCTCCCGAATGCGTGGTCAGCGCCGGTGTCGGCGTCAGCGCCGCCTCGATCTTCGTTCGGCAGTGGAACGACGATCGCCGAGCGGTATGTCCTGGAGCGTGAGTTGGGCCAGGGCGGGATGGCCACCGTCTACCTGGCGCGTGACTCGAAGCACCGCCGGCCGGTTGCCGTGAAGGTCCTGGACGCCGACCTCTCCCGCGTCCTGGGGGCGGGCCGGTTTCTCCGCGAGATCGAGATCACCGCCAATCTTCAGCACCCGCACATCCTGCCGCTACACGACTCCGGCGAGCACGAGGGGCTCGGCTATTACGTCATGCCGTACGTGGCGGGGGAGTCGCTGCGGGAGCGGCTGAGCCGCCAGCACCGGCTCCCGGTCGCCGAGGCGGTGCGCATCGCTCGCGACATCGCCGGCGCACTCGATTACGCGCATCGGCGCGGGGTCGTGCATCGTGACATCAAGCCGGGGAACATCCTCTTCGAGGACGGCGAGGCGATCGTCGCCGACTTTGGCATCGCGCGCGCGATCAGCCAGGCCGCTAGCAGTCCCGCTGCCGGCGGGGAGCACCTGCCCACGCGACCCGGCGTAGTGCTCGGCACTCCGCCGTACATGAGCCCGGAGCAATTTCGCGGCGAGCAGGAGTTGACGGGACGGAGCGACATCTACTCGCTAGGCTGCGTGCTGTACGAGATGCTGGTCGGCGTTCCGCCCTTCACGGCTTCGACGACCCAGGCATTCCTCGTCCGGCATCTCTTCGAGCCGGTGCCACCTCTTCGCAGCGTGCGCCCCGAGGTGCCGCTCCATGTCGAACAGGCGGTTGCCCGAGCGCTGGCGAAGGAGCCGGCCGACCGATTCGAGACCGCGGGCGAGCTTGCGGACGCGCTCACGGCAGACAGCGCCACCTCCCTCGGCTCTCGAGGTCGGCGGGCGATCGAGGAAGGAGTCGGAGCGCGTCGAATCGCGTTAGGTGTGGGCGGGGTCGCACTCATGGCCGCGACCGTGTTGCTGCTCGTTCGCCGCGAGCCAGAGCCGTTCGCTGGCTCGGCGGCCACGATCGCAGTCCTGCCGCTGATCCCGGCGGTGCCCGATACCGCGCTTGCGCGCCTCGGCCGCGAGCTGGTCATCACGCTCAGTGCGAGCCTCGACGGATTCGACGGAATGCAGACGGTGGACGCGCTGACCGTCCTGGCCACCGCCCGCACGAGCGATGTTGCTCCGCCGCTCGGAGAAACCGTTGCGCTCGCCAGACGGCTGGGCGCGCGAAGCGTGGTATATGGTAGTGTCATGCGCGTCGGAGAGCGTGCACGCATCGACCTGGTGCTCCACCCGACGGACGGCACGGAGCCGCTCGCTCGCGTTTCCGTCACGGCGCCGCCTGACGACATGACTGCGCTCACTGACTCCGCGACCTGGGGGTTACTCCGCCAACTCTGGCAGCGCACCGACCCACCGACGCCGAGTCTCGCCGCGATTACCACGCGGTCGATGCCGGCGCTCCGTGCCTTCCTGAACGGTGAGCGTCTCGTTGTCGGTGGGCGGTGGCGCGCCGCCGCCGACGCATTCCACCAGGCGGTCACGCTCGATAGCACGTTCTGGCTCGCGTACTGGCGGTACGCCTCGGCTCGCGACTTCAACGCCCTGCCCGTCGACTCGGCGGTGCGGGCGACGTATCGCGCGCACCGGCACGAGTTTCCGGAGCGCGACCGCCTCCTCATCGAGGCCGGGATGGCGGACAGCACGAGCGAATATCACGAGCGATTGAAAGCGATCACGGAGCGCTTCCCGGACTACTGGCCCGGATGGTGGGCGCTGAGCGAGTACCTGGCGCACACCGGGCCGCTCCTCGGCACGCGAGACTCCGACCTCCGCGCTGCGCTCGAGCGCACGCTTGCACTGAACCCGCAGATGGTATCGGGGTCGGATCACCTCGCATGGGTCGCACTGTGGCAGCGCGATACGCTGTTGTCGGGGCGCGTCATCAGCAAGCTGGCCGCGCTGGGCTACGACTCCACCTCGGCGGCGGAGTCCGGTCTCGAGTTGCTCCCGTTCTATCGGCATCTCGACGCGCTCGCGCGCTCGGGCGGCGCGATTCGTGATACGGCCGCCGCGGAAGCCGCCGTCGCGACGTTAGGCGGCGTGACGGGGCCAGTCGATCCTCATCGATTCACGATGGGGGCCGGGCATTACGGGTTTCCGCGCGCGCAGGAGGAGATTCGTCCGTTCATCGATCGCGGCGCACCGCCGGCGGTAGCGAGCGCATTTCGACTCGGCCGCGCGATCGCCGCGGCCCAGCGCGGGGCCTGGGGCAGAGCGCTCCGTACGATGGACGACGTGGTGGCCACCACGTCGGACCCGGTCTGGCCACTGTATCGCTATCGTCTCGCGGTCGTCGCTGCGTGGTTAGGCGCGGTTGACGCCCGCATGGCGGCTGCACAGCGCCCTGCGGTCGAGCGCGTCCTCGGCCACCTCCGACCCGAGAGCCATGCGGAGCTTGGATGGCTCGATGGCCTGCTCGGTGTCGCGCGGAACGACGCGCATGCGCTGGCCGCGGCACGCCGCTCGCTGGCGGACACCGACACCGCTGCCGCGAGGTTTCTCGACCGCTCGCTGGGAGCGTTCGCGGCCGCACTCGCCGGTCGTCGCGCGGAGGCAGCGGACTCGCTCGTCGCGATCGAGCACGAACGCGCGGAATTCGGATGGTCGCGCTGGCGAAGCGACTCGCATCCCTTCCTCACCGCGGTGAACCGGCTCGCCGCGGCGCGATGGCTGGCCGAGCGTGGCGATGCCGCGTCGGCCGAGCGGCTGCTCACGTGGCATCAGGCAGTCCTGTTTCCGCTGCGTGATACGCGGGAGGCCAACCTGATCGCCGAGCCGCTTGCGTACCTCGAACAGGCGCGCGTGGCCGACGCACTGGGTCGCGCGACGTTGGCGCGCTCGTACTACGAGCGTTTTCTCTGGCGGTACGACGCTCCGGAGGCGGCGCATCGCCATCTGGTCGATGAGGCCCGGGCGGCACTCGTCAGGATCGGTGCGTCTCGGGCGGAGCGATCGCGGTAAGGCTCGACGAGAAGCTGAACCATGATTGGCCTCGCGGTGTGCACGCAGATGCACCGCGCCACACCCACTCGCTTGCACCTTCCCGCACGAACTTTCGCGTAGCTGGAGTGTCACAACGCTCATCCCCCGACGTCTCCCTCGAGCGGGCAGGTCTCGAGAGACGCGCGGGAGCTTCCGCAGCGTGACAGCGCAGCGCTGGTGAGACTCAGCGCCCGCATGCAACTGTAACGGCGACACCACGATGCAGTTTTCCCGGCCGAGCATCGGCCGGGATACCCCGGCGGCTTTGACGGCGGGGATGGGCCCCGCATGCCGGACCGCCACACCACTGCGCGGGAGCTCGTATGCATCCAAGCCTCGTTCGAGCGCTGGTCCCGGTGTCCCTGCTGGTCCTCGTCTCCCCTTCCACTTCAACCAGCCGGCCATTCGCGCCGAGCGCGTGGATGGGAGCGCAGGCGCCGGGGCTCACCGTCACCGGCCGCGTCACCGACGCCGCCACGAAGCAGCCCCTCACCCAGGCCGCCGTCCAACTCCGCGAGGCGGCGGCAGTGGGCGTCATGACCGACGCAGACGGGCGGTATCGCCTCGCCATCCCGCCGCCGTTGCCGATGGACGTAAGCTCACGTTGCTCGTGCGACGGATTGGATACTCCGCGGCCACGCTGCCGCTCGAGGGATACGGCGATACGCTCACGGTCGACGTCGCGCTCACCGCGGCGGTCATCCACCTCGACGAAGTGGTGGTCTCCGCACTCGGCGGCGTCACCCACCGACGAGAGCTCGGCAACTCGGTCGCCGTCGCGGGAAATCCGCCCATCGCGATGCAGGGTGCCAGCTCGATCAACACCGCCAACCTCGCGAAAGCCGCGGGCCCCGGCATCCGACGGCCCGGTGAGCCTGGGAACACGGAAGGGTACGACGCGATCGTCGAGAACCCCTTCATTGCCACGAGCGTCGCGCCGCGATCGACGTTCTCCATCGACGTCGACCACGCGTCGTACAGCAACGTCAGGCGCTTCCTCCGCGACGGTCAGCTGCCGCCGCGCGACGCGGTGCGCATCGAGGAGCTCATCAACTACTTCCCGTACGAGCTCCCGGCACCGACGGGTGATGACCCTGTTTCCATCACCACCGAGGTGGCCGTGGCACCCTGGAACCCGGAGCACAAGCTCGTGCGCGTCGGGCTCCGCGGGCGGCCCATCGCGGCCGAGGCACTCCCGCCTAACAACCTCGTGTTCCTGATCGACGT
>DASURJ010000477.1:0-6273 GCA_036280115.1 Gemmatimonadaceae bacterium | reverse complement strand
CTCCCAGCTGGCCTTCCAGCTCGCAGCTACAGCTAGCAACACGCCAGCCACAAGCTGGCAGCTACCCGCGAATCTTGCCGGGCGGAACAGTGTAGAGCAGTCGCGCCGTCGCGCGGTCAGCGGCGGACAGCTCCTTCACGCGGACTTTCGGCGTCATGATGTTCGACGCGTCCTGCGTATGATCCAGTCCGATCAGATGCCCCACCTCGTGAAGCGCGATCGCGCGCACCGCCGAGCTGTCGAGCGGCTCGCCGCCGCGATGATGCACCGCCAGGACAATGTTCGCCTCGACGATCCACCAGTCATCGTCGTGCGCCCACAGCGTCTTGCCGCTGATCTGCTCGTTGAAGCGATCGATCCACGTCACGTGAACGTCCGCGCGCGCGGAGTCGAGCACGAACGTGAACACGAGCGGGATTCCCGTGGACATCCACTCCTCGAACGCGTTCCGCACGAGCTCGGGGTAGACGACGTTGAAATCCGGCACCGACGACTCCGGCTGCACCCACACACGCAGCGGCCGCGATCGACGATCCGGCCAGCGCGCGAGCGCCGAGTCACGCTGGAGCAGTAGCTCATCGACGTACGTTCCGGCCGCGCCCTCGCGCAGGCGGCGACGAATCTCCTCGAGGTCGCGCCGCGCCACGACCTCGGCGACGAGCGGCGCGTCTTCCGTCCGCGTGACCGCAGGGTCCGACGCCCCGTTCGCGATTCCAGCCGCGACGGCACCCCCGAGATGCGCGGAGTACACGCGAGCGGTCCGCGCTTCAACGGCCACGAATGCCGCGAGTGCAGCCACGGCGACGCCGAACACGAGGTCGATCCGACGCATGAGTCGTGAGGGCTACGGCGACGGAGTCGAGAGAAACGACTCGGTGAGAGTGAAGAACAGCTCCGGTGACTCCCAGAACGGCATGTGGCCCGCGCCCGGGATGATCTCGAGACGCGCGTTGCCGAGCGTGGCAACTGTGTCCTGAGCCACGCTGAGCGGAAGCAGATCTCGGTCTCCATGAATGACGAGCGTCGGGACCGAAACGGCACGGAGCAGCGGACGCCAGTCATAGCCCTCGCCGCGCAGTCTCGCGGCAACCGCGGCGCCGGTCTGACTGTTCGATTTGGGCGGTGAGAACATCGCCGCGAGCTCCGGATCGGCGAACCAGGCCGGATACATCGCGCGCGAGTACGCGCTGTGAACGTCGGGGTCGGGTGCGAGCAACGCGTCCTGCGTGATGCGCTCGAGCACCGCGCGGTCGCCCGGACCGAGGCGAGGCAGCGCATCGCGAAGGAGATTCGCCTGCCAGTTCCCTGTGGGACCGACGCTGTCCACGAGTACGAGGCGTCCCACCGCGGCCTGGTCACGCTCGACGGCTAGCATGGCGAGCCCACCGCCCCACGAGTGTCCCAGTACATCCCATCGCGAGAGCCCGACGGCCTCGCGAATCGCTGGGAGGTCGCCCGCGTCGTGCTCGATGCGAGCCGCGCGCGCGCCGGGCGGTGCCTGCGACTGCCCGCGCCCGCGCTGATCGTAAAGGACGAGCTGCCGTCGCTCGGCGAGTGGGGCGAGCGCGGGCCACAGCAGCTTGTGGTCGAAGAGCAAACCACCGTTGATACAGACAAGCGGGGTGGTACCGGGTACTTCAGGCGAGAAGTACACGGCGAACTCGAGTCCGCGGACACGAACGGCGCGCCGAGTGAGGCGCGGCGCTCGCGGACGCGAGCGTCGGAAAGCGATGAATCGTTCTCTTGGGGTGATCGACCGGTGGGAGACGGCAGCCCCAAAATAGTGATCTACATCACATACGCAATAATAGGCAGCTGAGTTCCCTCGACTCGCCATTCGGGCACCGGACGTTGCAGAAAGGCGGGTGAACCGGCGACCTTCCGCGCGATGTTCGTCTTCGAAGTCATCATCGCCCTGCTCCTCGGCGGCGCCGCGCTCACCCTCATCGCGCAGCGTTTCGGAACGCCGTACCCCGCGCTCGTGGCGCTCGCGGGTGCCGCGCTTGCACTCGTGCCGGGCACGCCCACGCTCGTGCTCGACCCGGAGCTGGCTCTCACGCTCTTCGTGGCGCCGGTACTGCTCGACGCCGCGTTCGATGCGTCGCCGCGAGACCTGCGCGCGAACTGGCGTGTCGTGGCCGGCCTCGCCCTCGGAGCGGTCGTTCTGACGGTGATCGCTGTGGCGGGAACGACCAGACTGCTCGTGCCGAGCATGCCGTGGGCAGCGGCCATCGCGCTTGGGGCGATCGTCGCTCCGCCTGACGCCGCCGCGGCGACTGCGGTCCTGAAGCAACTGCGGCCGCCACACCGGCTCCTCGTGATCCTCGAGGGCGAGAGTCTTTTCAACGACGCGAGCGCGCTCCTCATCTACCGTCTCGCCGTCGGCGCCATGCTGGCCGGCGCGTTCTCGCTCGCTGGAGTCCTTCCGACGCTCGTGGTCGTGACCCTGGGAAGCGTGGCGCTCGGGCTGATCCTGTCACGCGTGATCATCCACATGACCGCGCGCATCGAGGACGTCGCCATCGCCGTCGTCGTGCAGTTTTGCGGCACGTTCGGTGTGTGGTTGCTCGCCGAGCGATTGCACCTGTCGGGGATCCTCACGGTCGTCGCGTTCGCCATGGCCACGGCGCCGCGCGCGGCCGAACTGATCCCCGCGCGCGTCCGCATCCCGTCGTACGCGGTGTGGGAGTTCGCCGTCTTCGTGCTGAACGTGCTGGCCTTCATCCTCGTGGGCTTCCAGCTCAAGGGGATTCTTGGCCGGATCGACGCCCCGACGCTGATGAGCTACGCCGGCATCGCGGCGGCGGTGTGTGTCGCGACAATCGTGGCGCGTATCGCGTGGGTATCGGGGGCAGCGGCAGTGAGCCGCTGGTGGTGTCGGCCGAGGCCCGACGGCACTCCACCTCCTCGCGACGCGATCGCCCTGTCGCCGCGCGCGGCCGCGGTCGTTGGATGGTGCGGGATGCGCGGAATCGTCACGCTCGCCGCTGCGCTCGCGCTGCCCACCGGCGGCCCCGGCACCGCGTTCCCATACCGCGACCTCATCCTCTTCACGGCGTTCTCGGTCGTGCTCGGCACGCTGGTCGTGCAGGGGATGACACTGCGCCCGCTGATGAACTATCTGAAGCTCGAGGACGACGGATCGGTCGAGCGCGAGGTGCGGCTCGCGCGGGTCGAGACGCTGCGCGCCGGGCTCGCGGCGACGGCGGAGCTTCCCGGCGAGGAGACAGCCGGGCTCCTTCGTCGTCGCTACGAGATCCTGTTGCGTCGCGCCGAGGAGGACCTGGCGAACGCCAACGGTGCAGGCGACGGCGCGGCACCGACCGTGCGCGAGACTGGAGCGTTCAGTGCGGACGCTGCGATCGTGCGCACGGCGACGTCGGCGGAGCGGCAGCGCTTGATCGCGTTGCGTGCCGACGGGACGATCGGCGACACGGCGTTCCAGCGGATCGAGCAGGAGCTCGATTGGGAAGAGCTCGACTTGCAGCAACTCACCAATAGTGGACCGGGGTCATAGGGCGTTTCACGGAGGCCAGCCCGGCCGAGCGGCGTGCCCCGCGGCGCGGACCTACGGGCTGGACCCCCACGCGTATCGACACCGATCACTAGCCGGGAATGGAAACTCAGCTCGTTCCACTGTCAGTGCTGGATCTCGCCCCGATCGTCGAGGGCGGAGACGCGGCGGCATCGTTCGCGAACACGCTGGACCTCGCGCGACATGTGGAGCGGTGGGGGTACCGCCGGTTCTGGCTCGCGGAGCACCACAACATTCCGAGCGTGGCCAGCGCGGCGACGTCGGTGCTCATCGCGTACGTCGCGGGCGGGACGACCACGATTCGCGTTGGCGCCGGGGGCATCATGCTCCCGAACCATCCGCCGCTCGTGATCGCCGAGCAGTTCGGGACGCTCGAGTCGCTCTACCCCGGGCGCATCGATCTCGGGCTCGGCCGCGCGCCAGGGTCGGACCAGCTCACCGCGCAGGCGCTGCGGCGCTCGCCCGAGGCGGGCGACGCGTTCCCCGACGACGTCCTCGAGCTCATGTCCTACTTCGAGCCGGCGCAGCCGGATCAGGTGGTGCGCGCGGTCCCTGGCGCGGGGCTCGACGTACCCATCTGGATCCTCGGCTCGAGCGCATTCGGCGCGCAGCTCGCCGCGGCGTTAGGCCTTCCGTTCGCGTTCGCGTCGCATTTCGCGCCGGCGATGCTCGAGCGTGCGCTCGATCTGTACCGCACGGGGTTCAGGCCATCGCGGCGACTCGAGCGTCCCTATGTGATGCTCGGCGTCAACGTCTTCGCGGCCGACAGCGCGAGCGAGGCGCGCCGTCTCTTCACCTCGCTCCAGCAGGCGTTCATCAACCTGCGGCGCGGACGCCCGGGCCCGCTCCGAGCGCCGGTCGAGGGGTTCGCCGACACGCTGCAGCCGTTCGAGCGCGCGATGCTCGATGACATGCTGGCGTACACCGTCGTTGGGACGGCGAGTGACGTCGCTGGGGGCCTCGAGCGAATCGTCACGCGGACGGGCGCCGACGAGCTCATGGTCGTGTCACAGATCTTCGATCACGCGGCCCGGCTGCACTCGTACGAGCTCACCGCCGCAGTTCTCTCTCCGCTCTCGGCGCGGTGAATCGGCGGACCAGGAGCGCGCGACAGGCGAGGCAGTATTCAGTCGGCAGTTCGACTGAGCCACTGCTGACTGATGACCCGCGGTTCCATCCCGGGCGGCGCGATGGGCACCGGCGTGCCTGACGATAGCCCGTGATCGGCCGCTAGAGTACTCCGCCCGGCCGACGACCCTCGCGCATGGCGGCGATCTGCACCGCGTCGTAGGGAGCCGTGAAGAGCTCGGCACGCGCGTGCCAGCACCGGAACAGATCGGCGATGAAGTGCATGCGCTCGGCGAGGTTCGACCAGTCGGTGGCGCCGCTCCGCGCCGTCGCGTCAGGCGTCGGGTCGATGCGTGCGAGGAGCGCGCGGAGTGGCTCGTGCTCGATTGTTCGAAGTTCGGATGGGAACTCACCGCGCACGTCGCTCGCGAGACGGACCACCGTGCCGGGAAGCCGGAGCGTCATGAGCAGCTCGGTGAGTACGAGCCGGATGCGGTGACGGACCGCGGCAAGGAGAGCGTCCACGGCGAGGTCGGCGGGCAGGGGGCGCCCGGTGAGCCGCGCGACCTGCGCACGAGCGCGGAGCCAGACGCCAGGAAACACGAGCGCCAGGAGCTGCGCGCGGATGGCGTCGGCGTCGAGCGCGGCGTCGAGTGACGCCCGGATCTCGGGCTGAAGTCGTGTCTGCTCGTGCAGCCCAACGAGCAGGTTCCCGAGGAACAGGCGTGCGGCGCGCTCGCTTTCGTTAGGCGCTCGGCACGCCTCTCCGTAGGCGACGAACGCTTCGCGGAGGAGCCGCTGCCCTTCGGGCGGCTCACCGGGCCGGAGGTGCTCGCAGAACGTGGCCGTCGCGGTCGCGTCCGGGGCGCCCGACGCGGCGGCGGTCGAGAGCCAGCGGGCGAACTCGCGGCCGATCTCCATGAAGACTTTGCGGTTGCCGACCGCGACCGCCTCCGAGGAGCGGCGGAGCGCGCCTTCGACGTCGAGAACGCGGCGGATGGTCGCGCTCGTGTCGCCAATCCCGCGCGCACTGAGGCGCACGACGCGCGCGATGCGCTCCGCGACCTCACGCGAGCCGAGGATGTCACTCGCGGCCTGCGTGAAGTCCTCACCGCGAATCGTCTGCCCGGCCTGACGCGACGCCCAGGTGGCAAAGGTGCACCAGTTCGCGCCGGGCGAGACGCGCGCCGCAATGGCGCGCGACAGGTCGCTGTAGCACTGCGTGATGCGCAGGTTGCGCACCACCGGGTCGGCGATGGCCGCGATGGCATCGACGTCATTCACGGTGGGCACGGATACATCATCAGGCATGAACGCTCCGACGAGCAACGATCGGGGACGGCCGTACGCTCGCACACTCTACCACAGGACGGTGTCCGGCGGCGGCCATACTCTACGCATCAGGGATGTAGTGGGGAGGGGCACGTGTGTCACGACTCTCGCGCGCGTCGTTGCGTCGGGCGCTCCGCCGCACCAGAATGTATCCGAATCGGGCAGGTACATTCGTTGTGACGGCCACCGCGCATTCCGCTGCCGAGCGCCCGCACCGATGACTATCATGCACGTCTCGCGTTGCGCGCCCGGTGGATGTGGAGGGACGTGACCGACCGCGAGCGGCGGCTCCTGATCGACGCGGTCTTCGACGCCGCGCTGGACCGACCCACGCAGGA
>DASURJ010000476.1:0-4024 GCA_036280115.1 Gemmatimonadaceae bacterium | reverse complement strand
CCCGACGTCCTCGACCCCGCGCTGCTGCGTCCCGGCCGGTTCGACCGGCAGATCGTGGTCGACGCACCCGATCTCAAGGGACGCGAGGGCATTCTCCGTGTCCACATGCGCAACAAGCCCCTCGCCGACGACGTGGACATCACCGGACTCGCGCGCGGCACGCCGGGCATGGCCGGCGCGGACCTCGCGAATCTCGTGAACGAGGGCGCGCTGCTCGCTGCCCGTCGCAATCACGACAAGATCTACATGGCCGACCTCGAGGAAGCGAAGGACAAGGTCATGCTCGGCGCGGAGCGAAAGTCGCTCGTGATGAAGGAAGAGGAGCGTCGGCTGACCGCGTACCACGAGGCCGGTCACGCCGTGTGCGCCATGTTGGTGAAGGGGAATGACCCGCTGCACAAGGTCACGATCGTGCCGCGCGGCCGCGCGTTAGGCGTGGCGTTCACGCTGCCCGAGGACGACCGCGTGTCGGTGACGCGCGAGCAGCTCGAGGCGCGGCTCGTGATGGCCTACGGCGGCCGCGTTGCCGAGGAGATCATCTTCGGCCACGACCGGGTGACGACCGGCGCCGCGAGCGACATCCAGCAGGCCACGGGCATCGCGCGCCGCTACGTGACGCAGTGGGGCCTCTCGGACACGATCGGCCCGATCCTCGTTGGCGACAACGAGCAGGAGGTCTTCCTGGGCCGCGAGCTCATGAGCCGTCGCGAGGTCTCGGAGAAGACGGCGCAGCTGGTGGACACCGAGGTGAAGCGCGTGATCGACCACGCGTACAACCGGGCGAAGTCGGTGCTCACCGAGCACCTCGAGTTGCTGCACAAGGTCGCGAAGGCGCTGCTGGAGCGAGAGACGCTGACGCGCGAGGACATCGAGGTCTTGCGCCGCGGCGAGCAGCTCCCGCCTCGCACGCCGACGATGCCGCCGCCGACCGCGCCAGCGCCAGTGCTGCCGCCGCTCGCGGAGCCGCGACGCGTGCCTCCCATTATTGGGGGACCGGAGCCGTCGCCCGCGTAGCGGGCGAGGGGCGGGAACGGGGAACCGGGCACAGGGACCCGGAGCGGGAGGCGACGCCAGCGTCGCCTCCCGCTTTCCTTTACTCGCATTATCAGGCGGGTCACGAGGGCTGCGTCGGCGTCGAGCAACAGCCGAACCTCATCTATCGAGCTCGGCCGCGCGTACTCCAATCGCGACGCATGATCGCGCACATTCGTCATGATTCTCTCGTGTGAGGTTGGCGCTATTGTAGCGACATCGCTCGAGAGACCCGTACCAACAAACGCGCACAACATCCAACGAACGCAACGGCTTTAGGGTAGCTCACGCCATCGATTGCCCATACGCACGTTCCCTGTATGTCCGCTCCCGCCGTTTGGCACGCACGAACGAAGCGAATCCAACTCGATCGACCGTTCGTGCTCGGAATCCTGAACGTCACGCCCGACTCCTTCAGCGATGGCGGCCGGTTCGTATCGGTCGAGTCCGCGCTCCGCCACGCCGAGCGGATGGTTGCCGAAGGGGCAGACGGCATCGACATCGGAGGCGAATCCACACGTCCTCAGGCCCCTACTCCAGTGACCGAGGAGGACGAGATCCGGCGCATCGTTCCCGTGGTTGCCGCTGTGCGCGACGCGTTTGCGGACCTGCCCATCTCTGTTGACACGACAAAGGCGAGTGTGGCGTCGGCCGCGCTCGCCGCCGGTGCCGATATCATCAACGACGTGTCGGCCTTTCGCCTGGACCCGTCCATGGGCGAGATTGCCGCGTCGAATGACGCTGGCGTGGTGCTCATGCATTCTCGCGGTGGCGTGACCGAGATGGGGACCTACCAGTATGCGCAATACGGGCGGGATGTTGTGGGCGACGTGGTGGCGGAACTCCGGAGCGCAGTGGCGGCTGCGAAGACGGCCGGCATTCCCGATGCATCGATTGTGCTGGACCCCGGCATCGGCTTCGCCAAGCGTTCGGAACACTCGTTGGAGGTCCTGCATTCACTCGGTCGACTGGTGGCGTTAGGCTATCCCGTACTGGTGGGTGTTTCGAGAAAGCGATTCGTGGGGGAGCTCTCCGGGGTGACGAACGCTGCGGAACGAGTGGCCGGAACCGTTGGGGCAAACGTCGTTGCGCTCCTGGGAGGCGCGCGGCTCTTTCGGGTCCATGACGTCGCGCCCAACCGCCAGGCACTCGCCGTCGCTTGGGGTATCATTCAGGCTGGAACCGACGTCGCAGGGCCCACCGCAACGCCACCTGATCGGGCGCCCGGTTTCCGGTTGCCCGTTCCCGATTCCCAATAGGTATGGAGCAATTCCGCCTCCTCCAACCCGGCTTTCGCGACGTCATCGAAGTCCTCATCGTCGCGTTCATCCTGTACCGCGTCCTGCTGCTCATTCAGGGTACCCGCGCCGTCCAGATGCTCATCGGGATCGTGGTGCTCGTGCTCGTCTACGCGGTGGCGTGGGTCGCGGATCTGTCGATGATCACCTACCTCCTGGGGCTCGTCTTCACGTACGGCGCGTTCGCCGCGCTCATCGTGTTCCAGCCCGAGCTGCGTGCCGGACTCGCCCACCTCGGGCAGTCGCGCGTCACGCGGTTCTTCCGGCGCATGGAGGAGTCCGAGGTCGGCGAAGAGGTGGCCGAGGCGGTCGAGCGGCTCGCGCGGTCGGGCATCGGTGCGATCATCGTCCTCGAGCGCGAGGTCGCACTCGGCGACTACCTGCAGTCGGGCTCGGAGATGCAGGCGAAGGTCTCGGCCGATCTGCTCGCCACGATCTTCACGCCGTACTCCCCGCTCCACGACGGTGCGGTCGTTCTCCGCGGCGACACGATCATCGGTGCGGGGTGCATCCTTCCGCTCTCCCAGGTCCCGCTGGCCGACCGCTCGCTCGGCACGCGCCATCGTGCTGCGCTTGGGTTGAGCGAGGAGACGGACGCGGTCGTCATCGTGGTGTCGGAGGAAACGTCCACGATCTCGATGGCCGTCGGCGGGCGCCTCACGCGGGACCTCACGCCGGCGCAGGTGCGCGATCTCGTGGCGGGTCGCCCGGCGCGCACCGCGGAGCACGCGGTAACGGAAATGCCGGCGTGACGCCCGCGTCGCCGCGCCGGGCGGCGCTCGCCGCCGGCGCGACGCTCCTCCTCGTGTTTGGCGCGACACTCGCGCCGGATGTCACGCTCTGGGACGCCGGCGAGTTCGCGGCCGCCGTCGAATCGTTAGGCATCCCGCACCCGCCGGGAACGCCACTCTACGTGCTCCTGGCCCGAGCCTGGCGGGCACTGTTCCCCTTTCTCGAAACCGTCGTGGCGACGAACCTGCTCGCCGCGGCGTGCACGGCGACCGCGGCGGCCATCGGCGCCGCACTCGTCACCCGCTGGCTGCGCGATACGGCCGCCGGCGTCGCGGCGGGACTCGCGTTCGGCGGCCTCTCTACGGTCTGGGCGAGCGCGACCGAGACGGAGGTATACTCGGCGTCCTTGCTGCTCTCCATGCTGATGCTGCTCGTCGCGGACCGGCAGGCGCGGAGCGGGTGGTACCGCGCGTCATCGCGCACGGACCGGCTACTCTCGTACCTGTTCGCGCTCGCGCCACCACTCCACCTGAGCGCCATGGTCGCTTCGCCAGGGGCGATCGCGCTCGCGTCGCTCGATGAGCGGGTGAACATCGATGCCGAGCGCGTGAGCCTGCTCCTGGGCGCCGCCATCCTCGCGGTGGGGATCGGCACGGCGGCACCCGTTCTCACGGGCGCCGGACTCATCATCCTCGCCGCGCGCGCTCTCTGGCTTCGCACGATCCGCGATGGCGCCGCGGCGATCGCCGTCATCGGCGTCGGCGCATCTGCCTTTCTGTACCTGCTGGTCCGCGCGCGCCTCGACCCGTGGCTCAACCAGGGGAACCCGTCGACGGTCACGGGACTGCTCGACGTCATGGCGCGGCGGCAGTACGACGTACCCGGCCTCTGGCCGCGCCGGGCGCCCTTGTGGCTGCAGATCGGCAACATGTTTCAGTACCTCGACTGGCAGTTCGCATTCG
>DASURJ010000475.1:0-13972 GCA_036280115.1 Gemmatimonadaceae bacterium | reverse complement strand
GAAGTGCTTCGTGAGCTGCGAGACGGACAGGAGGGTCGGTCGCGGCGACGCTGCCGGTGTCGCGTCACCCGTGGCGGTCTCGTCGATGGGACGCGCGGGCTGAGTCACGCGGCGCCCTGGGCAGTGACGGACGCCGCAACCGCGTCGCGGCGGCGCACGCGTCGCTCGGGCTCCTCGGCGAGATGGCAGCGGGAGGTGTGTCCCGCGCCGATCTGATAGAGAGGCGGATGCTCGCGCTCGCAGCGCTCCCACGCGTACGGACAGCGATCGCGGAAGCGGCACCCCGTCGGCCACGCCGTCGGCGGCGGCACGTTACCGGGGATGACCGCGAGGCGTTCCTGGCGGTGCCCGACACGCGGCATGGCGTGGAGCAATCCCTCGCTGTACGGGTGGTGCGGCGCCTCGAACAACGTCTCCACCCGCGCTTCCTCGACCACCTCGCCGCCGTACATCACGATCACGCGCGACGCGACTTCGGCGATGACCCCGAGGTCGTGCGTGATCATGGCGATCGACGTGCCGAGCCGCTGCTGGAGGTCGGCGAGGAGCTCGAGGATCTGCGCCTGGATCGTCACGTCGAGCGCTGTCGTGGGCTCATCGGCGATCACGAGCGCCGGGTTCATCACGAGCGCCATGGCGATGAGTACGCGCTGGCGCATTCCGCCCGACAGCTGGTGCGGATACTCGAGCGCGCGCTGTGCCGGGGCCGGGATCCCGACAAGGGTGAGCATCTCCACCGCCTTGTCCCACGCGGTCCGTCGCGACGCGCTCTCGTGAACGCGCGCCACCTCGGCGATCTGATCTCCCACCGTGAAGACCGGGTTGAGCGCGGTCATCGGCTCCTGGAAGATCATCGCGATGCGGTTCCCGCGGACGCGCCGAATCCCGGGGTCGTCGAGCTGCAACAGATCCTGCCCCTCGAACAGAATGCGGCTGCCCGGCTCAATGCGTCCCGGCGGCTGAATGAGCCGCAGGATCGATAACGCCGTCACGGACTTTCCGCACCCCGATTCTCCCACGATCCCGAGCGTTTCCCCCGCGGCGATGCCGAACGACACGCCGTCGACCGCGCGGGCGACGCCGGCGCCGGTGTAGAAGTACGTTCGGAGGTCGGAGACGGTGAGGAGAGGGGGTTGCGTCATCGCGCCGGAAGCTGGCGCGCGCTCAACGCCTCGCGCAAGCCATCTGCGACGAGATTGACCGCCAGCACCGTGATCACGAGCGCGCTGCCAGCGAACACCGACACCCACCAGCTCGAGGTAACGGTGTTCATGCCGTCGCGGAATACGCTTCCCCAGCTCGCGTGCGGTGGCTGGATTCCCATACCGAGGTACGTGAGCCCGGCCTCGATGACAATGACATTGCCTACCGCGAGTGTGGCCGCGACCAGGACGGGCGAGATCACGCGCGGGAGAATGTGCAGCGCCAGGATCCGGAGGTCGCTCGCACCGAGCGCGCGAGCGGCGGCAATGAAGTCGTCTTCTCGCGCGCTGACCACCAGCGTACGAACGAGCCGACTCACCCCGAACCATCCGGTGAGCCCGAGCAGTAGCACGAGTCCCGGCACGCCAAGCCCGTTCCACAGCGTCGCCACCGCGATGAGCAGGAGTACGCGCGGTATAGCGAGCAGTGCGTCGACGGTGCGCATGAGCAGGGAATCGACGACGCCGCCGGCGTACCCGGCGATGGCGCCGTAGATCGTGCCGATGGTCGCGGCGACGATGACTGACAGGAATGCAACGGCGAGCGACACGCGGGCGCCGTAAATGATGCGCGTCAGCACGTCGCGGCTGAATTCGTCGGTGCCGAACGGGTGCGCGAGCGACGGTGCGAGATTCTTGAGTCCGACGATGTCCGGTTGTGCGGCCGGGTCGTACGGGGCGACGAGCGGCGCGGCAATCGCCACGGCCGCGAGCGCTGCCAGCACGACGACGCCAACCATGGCCGAGCGATCGCGCGAAAATGCGCTGAGCGCGACCTGCCACGGCGACATCGAAGGCTGGGCCCGCCCCAGCCTGCCTGGGAGGCCTCGAGCGCCTTCCATCGACATCTCCGGCGCGCTCACTAGTGAACCCGCACGCGCGGGTCGACTGCGGCGTGCAACACGTCGGTCACGATGCCGCCGATCACGACCAACACCGCACCGACCAGTGTCGCGCCGACGACGACCTGGTAGTCGCGGGCCGCGAACGCGCTCGCCGCAACCCACCCCATGCCCTGCCACGAGAACACCTGCTCCACGAACACGGCCCCGCCGAGAAGCGTGGGCAGCGACAACCCGGCGAGCACGATCGTGGGGACCAGTGCGTTCCGCAGGGCGTGGCGATAGACCACCCATCGTTCGCCCACCCCTTTGGCGCGTGCGGTGCGCACGAAGTCCTGCGGTAGCACGTCGAGCAGGGCCGCACGCTGGTATCGGGCGATCGAGGCCGTACCGAGCAGCGCCAGGGTGGTCGCGGGCAGCGCGAGGTGCTTCAGACGATCGACGACCTTGCCGAACGGCGAAAGGGCGTCGTGCATGACCACGTCGATCGTGCCGCCGCCCGGAAGCACGGGGAACTTGTAGGCGAGGAGCAGCAGCAACACGACGCCGAGCCAGAACTCGGGCAGCGACGCGACGATGAGCGAAACGGTGCCCGCAACGCGGTCGCTCCTCGTACCGCGCCGCGTTGCCTGCCACGCACCGAGGGCGATCCCAAAGGCAAAGCTGAGCACGAGCGCGGTGCCCATGAGAAGGAGCGTATGGGGCAACGCTTCGGCCAGCACCTGCGACGCCGGGCGGCCGTCCCGGATCGAGACGCCGAGATTGCCGGCGGCGAGCTGCCGCATGAATCGGACGTACTGTTCGGCGATGGGTCCGTCGAGGCCGTAGGCACTCCGCCACCGCTCGCGCGCGGCGGGGTCGATCGTGGCACTCTCCAGCGTGGACGAGAAGGGATCGCCCGGCGCCAGATGGACGAGGCCGAACGAGAGCGAGGCGGCGATGACGATCACGGCCGCCCCGTGTGCCAGCCTCCGCGCCAGGAACCGACGCACCGCCTAACGACGCTGGCGTTACCGCGCGGCGACGTTGAGGCCGACGCGGTCGCGCGCGATTCGCTCGTCCGGCGGGATGGACCAGTCCGCGAGCCCCGCCCACCACGCGCCGGGAAGCATGTGCGCCGTGCGGACCCGCTTGTGGATGACGGGCGCCGACCGCATTTCGTAGAGCCAGATCGCCGGCGCGTCCGCGACAATGGTCGCAAACGCCTTGCTCGCGTGAGCACGCGCCTCGGTCATCTCGTGCGCGCTGAGCGCACTGTCGAAGTGCGCATCGAACAGCGGATTCCGATACGAGCTGAAGTTTCGTCCGGACGGGTCCCGGGCGCCGTCCACCGACCAGTACGGCCGGAGCCCCGCCAGGCTGACCTCCGCGCGCGTGCCGTTGAACGCGGCGTCGAAGTCGCGCTTCATGAGTCGCGCAATGAACGTGTTAGGCTCGAGCGCGTCGATCACGACCTCGATCCCCATGCGCCGGTAAGCCTCCTGCAGGCGCACCACCATCGACATCCGGTTTCCGGATACCGTCGGCACGATGATCGCGAACCGTAACGGACGGCCGTTGCGCTCGCGGACCGACTTGCCCGGCGGCAGCGTCCATCCGAGCGAGTCGAGCATCCGCGCGGCGGCGGCGGAGTCGAACGGCACCATGGCGAGCGTCGTGTCGGCCAGTGCCTGCGCGCGCGTCATGGGGCCGAGGGCGGCCGTCGCGAGCGTGTCGAACTGGCTGCGAACGAGCTGACTGCGGTCGAGCGCCAGTGTGAGCGCGCGACGCATCCCCGCGTCGGCGAACAGCGGGTGCGGGCGATTCGGCTGCCCGGGGTCGCGGAAGTTGAATTGCACGTACGCGTAGTCCAGCGCGGGAAGGACGTGCGCGCGGAGGTCGGGCTTCGCCGACAGCGTCTTGAAATGATCCGAGTTCACGACCTCGCCGGCATCCAGCTCGCCGCTCGCGAGCCTTGCGGCCATGGCGTTCGCGTCAGGCGTATGCGCGAAGATCACGCGATCGAGCCTGGCGCGCCCGCGATAGTGCGTCGTATCGGCCACGAGCTCGATGGACGTGGTCGGCTCCCACTTCGCCACGCGGAAGCGCCCGGTCCCGATGGGGCTCCGGCCGAACGCGGCCGTCTGGAGTGTCGCGCGCGGCGCCGAGCCGAGATGGTGTTCCGGAATGATGAGCATCCGGGCCGCCGCGTCGAACAGCTGCTCCGGGTACCGCGCCCCGAACCAGAACACCGGCGTCAACGAGTCGCGCACGGTCACCGAGTCGATGCGAAGCAGCGCCTGGCGCTCCACGGAACCGACCTCGGGATCGGTGTACATGGCGAACGTGAACCGCACGTCCGACGCGCGCACCGGCTTTCCATCATGCCACCGCGCGGCCGGATTCAGACGGAACGAGAGGACCGTCGAGTCAGCTTCCCATGTCCAGCCGTCCGCCAGCGCAGGGCGGAAACCGCTATCGACCCGTCCTTCGTCGCCCATCCACGCGAGCGGCTCGAACACCTGATCGGCCACGAGCTTCTGATCGACCTGACGAATCGCCGGCGGGATCACCGCGCCGACGTCGGTCTGGATCGCCACGAGCAGCGATCCGCCGGTAGCCGAGTCGTCTCCCGGCGATGGGGGCTCGCCACCGCAGGCCACGGAAGCGACGAGGAGTGCGGCGAGGATCGAGCGTAACGGTGAGCGCATGGTCGCAGTCGACTGGTCCGAGCTGAGAAGCAGACGAATGGACTGGCCTTACCGGCGCCAGGTCCATCCGTCGTCGAGGTATCGGCCGAGTGCGCGGGAGGCGTCTCGGACCGTCGGGTTCATATCCATCTCCGCGGCATGGTCGCACTCGAGCGATCGTACCGCATCGAAGAGCGCCACGGCGACTTCGTCGAACGACGGCACACGACCGAGCGCGGCGGCGAGCGTTGCCGCAGGTTGTGGATCCGGGACCGGCACGCCCGCAAGCTCGCTCACGAGCCGTTGATCGTCCTCGATCAGAATCGAACCGTGCTGCAACATTGCGATATCGTCCCGCCACTGCGCACTTCCAACGAGCTTCCTGCCACCCACGACGAGCTCTCCGGCAGCCGGCCGCTCGAAGCAGGGTGACGCCGACGGGGCGATGGCCCGATCCCGAGGCGCCGCGACTTCGACTGCGACGCCGAGGCGTCGAAGGCCGTACACGAGTAGACGATTGATGCGCGCGTAGGATTCGCGCAATGACGCCGCGCTGGCGAGCGGGGCAGTGACGCTATACGTGACCTCGCGATGGTGGAGCAGGGCGCGCCCGCCAGTGAGGCGGCGAACGACCCGAACGCCACGCGCACGAGCCCGGGCTGCGTCGTAGACGCCCACCGCCGTCTGGTTCCTGCCGAACGACAAGGTCGGCTCGGCCCAGGCATACACGCGGAACACCGCCTCGCCCGTCCGCGCGGCTCGGTCCAGCAAGACCTCGTCGACCGCCATGTTTTCGGCGCCGCCGAGCGGCGGCGTGCGGAGCAGCGTCCAGTTCATGAGAGCGCGTTGAAGAAAGCCGGCCGCGAGCCGACGAAAGGCTACGATGGGACGGTGGCGAATCAAGTGTCGCCTGCGGAGCTCCCCGGCAGTCACGCGACGGCCTGGAGCGCATCGCGCTGACTTCCGCGCGAAGGTACGTTTAGGCGCGTCCGTGGTGACGATTCCGGGCCGACTCTCCTTGGGCCTGCTACGCGATCGCCCGGCGTCGCACGACATCACCCGCCGCAGTTCTTCCGGACGCCGATGCGTCCTGTCGAGGTTTGCATGACGACGACCAGCAAGCCCTTGCCGCTCACCGAGCTCGATTCCTTCGTCAGCCGCCACATCGGACCGAGCTCCGACGATCAGCGCGCCATGCTCGATCTTCTAGGCTACGCGTCGCTCGATGACTTCATCGACGCCGTGGTCCCCGAGAAGATCCGCTTCCGTGGAACGTTGTCGACGGGGCGCCCGCGTACCGAGCACGACGTCCTGGCCGAGCTCCGCGCGATGTCCTCGCAGAACCAGGTGCTCAGGTCATTCATCGGGCTCGGATATCACGACACGTTCACGCCTCCCGTCATCCAGCGGAACGTTCTCGAGAACCCGGGCTGGTACACGGCCTATACGCCATACCAGGCTGAGATCGCGCAGGGCCGCCTCGAGGCGCTCCTGACCTATCAGACGATGGTGATGGACCTGACCGGAATGGAGATCGCGAACGCCTCCCTGCTCGATGAAGGCACCGCAGCCGCTGAAGGGGTGGCGATGGCCCATGCGATCAAGGGAAAGGCAGGGAAGGAGACCGTGGTCGTATCGTCCGCGTGCCATCCTCAGACGATCGACGTCGTGCGCACCCGGGCAACGGCGCGCGGCTGGAAGGTAGTCGTCCAGGCGGATCGCGACGTGTCGGTCGGGCCCGACGTCTTCGCCGTCGTCGTGCAGTATCCCGCGACGGATGGCGGCGTGCATGACTATCGCGAGCTCGCCGATGTGGTACACGCGGGCGACGCGCTGGTCATCGTCGCGACCGACCTCCTCGCGCTGACGTTGCTCGCGCCCCCGGGCGAGTGGGGGGCCGACATCGTCGTGGGGAACTCGCAGCGGTTCGGTGTGCCGCTTGGCTACGGCGGACCGCACGCGGCGTTCTTCGCGACGAAGGACGAGTACAAGCGGACGATGCCGGGTCGCATCATCGGCGTGTCGCGAGACTCGTCAGGCAAGCAGGCGCTTCGCATGGCGCTCCAGACGCGCGAGCAGCACATCCGTCGCGAGAAAGCGACGAGCAACGTGTGCACCGCGCAGGTGCTGCTCGCGGTCATTGCGGGGATGTATGCGGTGTGGCACGGCCCGGACGGACTGACGCGGATCGCGCGCCGGGTGCACAAGCTGGCGGCAACGCTCGCGGCCGGGCTCGAGCGGGCCGGCCATCGCATTCGCCACGACGTGTTGTTCGACACTGTCTGCGTGGAGCCGCAGGGCACCACCGCCGAACAGGTACTGGCGGCGGCGCGGGAGCGCCGGATCAATCTGCGCGCGGACGGCAACGCCGTGTGCATTGCCCTCGACGAGACGGTGACGCCGGGCGACGTCGAGAACATCCTCGCGTCGTTCGGCGTGACAGCGGCGAACATCGAGGAGCTCGCCGCCGACACGGACGACCGCTACGACGAGCGGTTCGCGCGCACGAGCCCGTTTCTGGCACACCCGGTGTTCAAGCGGCACCACTCGGAGACCGAGATGCTCCGTTACCTGCGGGCGCTCGAGTCGAAGGACTTCTCGCTCGTGCACGGCATGATTCCACTCGGCTCGTGCACGATGAAGCTGAACGCAACGGCCGAGATGATGCCCATCACGTGGGCGGAGTTCGGGACGCTGCATCCGTTTGCGCCACGCGATCAGGCGACTGGCTACGCGCGGATGTTCGAGCAGCTCGAGTCGGACCTCGCGGACATCACCGGGTTCGACGCGGTGTCGTTGCAGCCGAACGCCGGCTCACAGGGCGAGTTCGCCGGGCTGCTCGTCATTCGTCGGTATCACGAGTCGCGGGGGGAGGGGCACCGCGACGTGTGCCTCATTCCGCAATCGGCGCACGGAACGAACCCGGCGAGCGCGGTGATGGCCGGGCTGCAGGTCGTGGTAGTGAAGACCGACCCGAATGGCAACATCGACGTCGCGGACCTCGAAGCGAAGGCCACGGAACACCGGGCCAGGCTCGCGGCGCTCATGGTGACGTATCCGTCCACACACGGCGTGTTCGAGGAGTCGATCACCGACGTGTGCCGGATCGTGCACGAGCACGGTGGCCAGGTGTACATGGACGGGGCGAACATGAACGCGCTCGTCGGCGTCGCGCGCCCGGGTGACATCGGCGCCGACGTGTGCCACATCAACCTGCACAAGACCTTCTGCATCCCGCACGGCGGGGGTGGTCCGGGGATGGGGCCGATTGGCGTCGCGAAGCACCTGACGCCGTTCCTGCCGGGCCACGCGGTCGTGCACCTCGACGGGCGTGACGCGTTAGGCGCCGTGTCCGCCGCGCCGTGGGGGAGTGCCAGCATCCTGCCCATCTCGTGGGTGTACATTCGCATGATGGGCGCGAGCGGCCTCACCGACGCGACCAAGGTGGCGATCCTCAACGCGAACTACATGGCGAAGAAGCTCGAGCCGCATTTCCCCGTGCTGTACAAGGGGAAGAACGGGCTCGTCGCGCACGAGTGCATCGTGGACCCGCGCGGCGTCAAGCAGGGGACCGGCGTGGAGGTGGAGGACATCGCGAAGCGGCTCATGGACTATGGCTTCCACGCGCCCACGGTCTCGTTCCCGGTGGCGGGGACGTTGATGATCGAGCCCACGGAGAGTGAGCCGAAGGCCGAGCTCGACCGGTTCTGCGACGCGATGATCGCGATCCGAGAGGAGATCCGCGACATCGAGCGCGGGGTGCTCGACCGGAAGGACAACCCGCTCAAGAACGCGCCGCACACGATGGAGGTGGTGGTGAGCGACGCGTGGCCGCACGGTTATTCGCGTGAGCGCGCGGCGTTCCCTGTGCCGGGCACGCGGCACCGCAAGTTCTGGCCGGCGGTGGGGCGCGTGGAGAGCGCGTACGGGGACAGGAACCTGGTATGCGCGTGCCCGCCGGTAGAGGAGTATGCGTAGATAAGCGGAACCGGTTGGTGCATTACTCCAAGAACAGCGCTGGTTAGCTGTTAGCTGGCACTGGTTGACGCGAAAAGCGTCCAACTGCGCTGCAGGTAACAGCCGCTCGGGACGCCACCGTTCCTGAAAGCAGTTCACCCTGCAGCAACCAGTGCCAGCTAACAGCTACCAGCCCTGTTCCAGTAGCTCACTCGCCCACGTGTCCCTTGTACGCGCCAGCATCCATCAACCCATCGCGATCCGCCGGATTCGACGCGCGCATCTTGATCATCCACCCCTCGCCGTACGGATCGGAGTTCACGAGCGCCGGCTCGCCGTCCAGGCGTGAGTTGATCTCGACGACCTCACCCTCGATGGGCGAATAGAGCTCCGAGACCGCCTTCACGGCCTCGATGGTGCCGAAGACGTCGTGCGCCTTGAATCTGTCGCCCACCTTCGGCAGCTCCACGAACACCACGTCACCGAGCTCGCCCTGGGCGTAATCCGTAATCCCGATTTGCACGACGCCCGCGTCGGCGGTGGATTTCACGTACTCGTGCTCTGCGGTGTAGCGAAGATCGGTGGGGATCGACGACACGAAACGGCTCCGATAGTTGGCGTGGAAAAACGCGTGCGGCCTAGAAGTGTACCCGCAGTGTCAAGAAACAGCGGAAGTCGCGCGCTGCGCGTCCGCCTCGCGCTCGAGCGCTTGCCACACCTCGCTCACGCGCTCTTCCAGCTCCCGGACCGTACCCATGTTGTCGATGACGTAATCCGCGCGAGCCCGCTTGAGCTCCGCCGGCATCTGCGCCGTCATCATGTCCATCGCCTCGGTTTCGCTCAGACCACGCTCGCGCATCAGGCGCTCGAGTCGAACCGGGCGCGGAGCGTCCACCAGGACGATCCGGTCGAAATCATCGACCAGCCCTCGCTCGAAGAGCAGCGGAATGTCGCATACCACGAGCCGATCGCCGCGCTGCCGTGCTTCGTTGACCAGCCGGTCGCGGTACGCCGCGACCTCGGGGTGAACGATCCGGTTGAGCTCCTCCAGCTCCTCGTGATTCGAGAACACGAGACGCCGAAGCGCTTCGCGATCGAGATTACCGTCTACGTCCACGACTCCTTTCCCCCATCGGCGCACGATCTCGTCGAACGCCGGCATGCCGGGCTCCACGACGCGGCGCGCGAGGACGTCGGCGTCGATGATCGTCGCGCCCCGCTCGGAAAGCAGGCGAGCGACGGTCGACTTCCCGCTGGCGATATTCCCAGTGAGTCCTATGAGCAGCATGCCGAGGGGGACGAGGCGTACGCTACCGGCGATCATAAACAGCCCTGACGCGCTCCAAGGTAGAAACCGCCCGGACGGAAAGTCAACGTACGCGTGCGTGGACTGGGCCACTAACTTTCGCGGTGACGGTGCCGTCAGGGCAGGGCATTGGCGGTGATCGCACTGGAACCCGGACCCGCTCGCGTCGAGCGGCGGAGGAGTGTCGTGGCGAAGTCGAATCGGCGGGACGGAACGAGGGGGAACGGCCGGGGCGCCCTTGGCCAGCCAACGAAGGTAGCGCCCTCCCGACTCGCGGCCCCATCGCGGCCGGCAGGCGCTCGGGGTGGTGACGGATCGGCTCCCGACGCAGTCGTGACGGCCACCAGGGTAGGTCACCTCTCGCAACTTCCGCCCGCCGCCGAGCACGAGCTCGAGGCCCTCGTGCGACGGCAGCTCGCCTTGCTGGGCGAGGATCCAGACCGTGAGGGAATCGTCCGCACTCCTCATCGCGTCGCCCGCTCCCTTGCGTGGCTGACCCGCGGCTACGCCCAGACGCCACAGTCCGCCGTGGGCGAGGGCGTGTTCGAGGAAGCGCATGACCATATGGTGATGGTGCGCGACATCGAGCTGTACTCGCTGTGCGAGCATCACCTGCTCCCCTTCTTCGGGAAGGCCCACGTCGCCTACATCCCCGACGGACGCATCCTCGGACTCTCCAAAGTCCCACGTATTGTCGAGGTTTTCGCCCGCCGCCTGCAGGTCCAGGAACGACTCACGGCACAGGTTGCCGACGCGATTCAGGAGGTCCTGGCGCCCCGTGGCGTGGGAGTCGTGATCGAGGCCGTGCACCTCTGCATGATGATGCGCGGGGTGGAGAAGCAGAACTCGAAGACGATCACCAGCGCGCTGCTCGGCTCGTTCCGGGATGACGCGAAGACCCGCGACGAGTTCCTGAGACTCGCCCACGGGAGAGAGTGAGCTGAAGCATTAAGCGCTGGTGGCTGTCAGCTGGAACTGGTCGGACTACGGGAACTACGCTGGTTAGCTGTTAGCTGAGCTGGCACTGGTTGACGCGAAAAGCGTCCAACTGCGCTGCAGGGTAACAGCCGCTCGGGACGCCACCGTTCCTGAAAGCAGTTCACCCTGCAGCAACCAGTTCCAGCTAACAGCCACCGCGCTGTTCCAGTTGTTCGGGTCAGGCCGCCGAGCGTCGGTGGTCTTGGCTCGTCTCGGCCAGCAGTAACGCGACGACGTAGTCCGCGCCACCGCGCTGGCGCAGCTCGGTAGGCGTCGCGTGCAGGTAACGCTGACAGGTGTTCCGGAATGCGCTGCCCGAGGGGAAGCGGAGTGCTGCCGAGACGGCGTCGGCGCTGCGGTTCAGGTCGTCGAGCATCTGGGCGGCGACGATCAACCGCCCCCACGTGAGCAGACGAGGTGGGGCCGGGAACCCCGCCTGCGTGAGCCGCTTCGTCAGCGATCGCCGCGGGATCGACAGTAGTCGTGCGAGCCCGTCGCCAGAGAGGTTCTCGTGCGCGCGTGTGACGGCCACGAGCACGGCGTCACGGACCGTCGGATCGACGTCGACGAGTGCCGTCCTGAGCCCGCTTGCCACCGAGCGCGTTTCAGCCTGCTCGAGAATCGCCCACAGGTCGATTGGCGCGTCATCTCGGTCCGCGATCACCAGGCCGTCGATGCCGGCACGCCCGGCATCGAACACGTCGGCCACGCGATCCGGGCTGATCGAGACGTAGGCGACGGTGACGAGCCGCGGATAGAGGCGGCGGAGCTGCCGCACCGGATCGAGGTCCATGCGACCGCTCGCGTAGAGGTCGAGGACCGCGAGCGACACCGGTTCCGCGTCGCACAGCCGGCGAACCGCGTCCCAGTCCTCGCACGGCATGACGGGATACCGTCCGCGGATTGCCGCCCGCAGCCGGTGGAGTTGTTCGGGGCTCTTGAGCAGTGCCGCAACGATTCCCATGGCGAATGAAAGACGTCCATCGCCGGGGGCGCGTCACTCTTGGCGGTCGTTCGCGGGGAGTCGTAAGTCGTTCACTGGCTCAGGGCTAGAGCAGCTGCCCCTGGTCCTCGTCCCGGCGTGGCACCTGATGGCACGCTCGGCACCGAGCCTCGTAGGACTCCCGGCCGCCGACCTGAATGATGGGAGAGTCGTAACGGGCCGGTCGGCCCTCGACGAGGCGCTGGTTGCGGCTCGCGGGCGCGCCACAAAGGACGCAGATGGCGTGCAGCTTGTCCACCACTTCGGCGACCGCCATGAGCTCAGGCATCGGGCCGAAGGGTTCACCACGGAAGTCGGTATCGGTGCCGGCGAGGATCACGCGGCGCCCTCGCGCCGCAAGCGACGTCGCGAGGTCCACGATCGAGCGGTCGAGAAACTGGGCCTCGTCGATGGCCACGACCTGCGCCATCGGATCGAGGCTTAGCGCGACCTGCGAGGAGGAGTCGACCGGAATCGCTTCCACGGTCCGCCCGTCATGGCTGGAAATGGCGTAGATCCCGCTGTATCGCCCGTCCAGATGTGACTTGAAGACCTGAACGCGCTTTCGCGCGATGATGGCGCGCCGCACGCGGCGGATCAGCTCCTCGCTCTTGCCGCTGAACATGACGCCGGCGATCACCTCGATCCAACCGCCGGTGAGCTGAAAGGCCGTCACACGAGGTCAGGGTTCGTCGCGCCGCGGGCGTCGGGCGTTGCGAACGCGATCCGCGCGTTCGGTCCACTCCTCTCGTTCTCTCGCGGCCCTGGGAACGCGTCCTTCGTCGGGTCGATCGCGAAACCCGCCTCGCGCGCGTGGGCGATCATCGCCATCGCGGCGCGGACGACGTTCGCCGGCATCTTCCCGCCCGCGGCCGAATCCACGCCCCGGTCGACCTTCACGCGAGAAACGCCCCTCGCGTGAACCACCCTCACGGGGAGGACGGTCGCGTCCACGGTCGCCGAACCCGCCACGGCCGGTTCGGGGCCCCGACCGCCCCTCACGCGGCGCGCCGCGCCCTTCCTCTCGCGCGCGCGGCGCGGGACGATCGTCCACTCGCGCGGCGATTCGGCGCCCTTTCATCGACACGCCGTTCATCTTCTCGATCACCGTCGCCGCGTCGGCCGACGCGACCTCGGCGATCGTGTGTGAGTCGCGGATCTCGAGCTTTCCGACGCGGTCGCTCGTGATTCCCGTTTCGCCGGTGATGGCGCCAACGAGGTCGCCCGGGCGAACGCCATCGCGTTCTCCGATGCTCAGGAAAATGCGCGTGAAGCCGGCCTGGCCGCGCGAGGGCGTCCGCTCCGGGCGTTCCGGCCGCTCTCGCGGACGGTCCTCGGACCGCGACATCGGCCGCGCTGCGTCCACGCGAGGCGCCCGATGCTCCGAGCGCTCGCGCTCGAACAAGCGCAGCGCGGCCGCCGCGATTTCGAGCCCATCGAACTCCGCGAGCAGCGGCTCGAGCGCCATGACCTCGCGCGCCGGAAACTCGGCCTGTAGCTCCGCCCGAATCGCGGCTCTCAGCCGGTCGTCCCGCGCACGTGCCTTCGCGGGAGCCTGCGACAGGTCCAGCGGCTCGACGGCACCGGCCGTAAGCCGTCGCAGCGCCGGTACCTGGCGCGGCGTGACGAGGGCTACGACGCTGGCCACCTCCGCGGTCGCGAGATGGGAGACCTCGGCGGCCGTCGTCGGGAGATCGTACAACACGACGAGTGCCGTCGGCTCGGAGACAGGCTCCGTCACGACGCGTACCGTCTCCTCATCCACGTAGCCGAGCGCCGCGATTGCCTGCCGCGCTTCGGCGGCACCCCCGGCATCATGAGCGACGACGACCGCCGACGGCGGGTCGAGCTCATCGAGCAGACGCCGGAGCGCGGTGCGCCTGGCGCCAGCGGACGTGGTGACGTAGCGGATGGACAGGTCGGTCGGCGGCTCGGCCTGTTCCACCGCTCCCATACGGCTCGCGCGGCGGAGATGCCGCTCGATGAACGCCTCGACTTCGGGCGTGAGCCGGTCGGTCACGACGATGCGACTCGCG
>DASURJ010000474.1:0-10904 GCA_036280115.1 Gemmatimonadaceae bacterium | reverse complement strand
GCCCGTGCCGACCCCGATGGGGATACGGACGACGGATGTCGTATCGCGTCGGGCTCCACCGACGCCGCCGAAGACCGCCACCCCAAACCGCTCGGCCATGGCCGAAAGCACGGGCACGGCGGCGCGGACACCATAGGCGGCCCACGACGACCCGGTCTCCGGCCGCACTCCCCCGATCGCGCCACTCACGAGAAACCGGGCGGACGCTGGGCCCCAGCTCGCGGCGAGCGCGTATGCCGACGCCCCATCACCGTTCCCGTAGTTCACGGCGACTGTCATGCCTCCGGCGGCAAATCCGTTCTGAAGCACGGGGACGCTCGGCATCTGCGATGTCGCGATCGAGACGGGCAGCGCCGTCACAATCGTCGCAGCGACGACACATATGGTGCGTATCCGGGGGCCGGCTCTGGTTCTGGACATATCTCCTCGCTGCCCCGCCACGGTGCAAGCCCCGTGCACCGGGGCCGAGACCCGATCGATCCCGAGATCGATCCAGCTTTTCTCGGCTCGACACGCCGGTCCGCGGCGTAGCTCGTTAGGCATGGGATCGCCCGACCCGATGCGAGGCCGTGCTGACGACCCTGGATTTCGTCGCGCGCGGCGACCCGCCCGGCAAGGCTGGCCTCCGTCAACGGGGATACGGATTCATCGGACTCCTGGATGAAACGGATCACGCCGCGACCGGGACGCGCCCCAACGCAGCGAGGGAAGGAAGAGGGCAACGGCGGCCCGGCCCGCCACTGTTCCCGGAGGCCGTCCCCGCGCCTAGCCGTTCGCGCTTCGCGCTGAAACTATTCGTTAGGACTCAGCCCCCGGGTCAGAGTCCTAACGCATCCTCGTATCGCATCGCGCCACCGGGCGGAGGCGGGGGACGCGGGGAACACCCTGCGCGCCCCGAGCGCGGTGTAGCGGGCCGGCCGGAACGGCGATGACGCGGATGACGCGGAAACGGCCGGACGAGGGGACGCGTCTCGCGCCAGGTCAGGCATCCAGAACGGAGGGTTGAAACGGATGAGGGGATGAGGGGATGAGCGACATCATCCTACGTAGGTCAAAGCTCCGCTCGCCGGAACGTGACTGAAGGGGGAACGGCCGCTCGGGACGCCACTCACCCTGAGAGCAGTTCCCCATCAGTTACGGCCCCGGCGAGAGGGCGGGTCCGGGTCACGGACAGATCCCTCTCATCTCCCTCATCCCCTCATCCGTTGCCCCCTCCGTTCTGGATGCCGAAGCGGCGCGGCCTCGCGCGACGCGGCGCCGGTGCAGAGCCGTCATCCGGCCGTTTCGGCCCCTTCCGCGTCATCGTCGTTCCGACCGGCCCGAGCGCGCCGTGCCGTACGCCGAGGTGGTCCTTGCTGATAGCTGGGAGCTGGGAGCTGGGAGCTATCAGGCATCAGCGCTCGCTCTCGCAGTTGCCGGTTGCCGGTTCCCGGTTCCCGGTTCCCGATGTTGCGACCGAACCTGCCCAATGGCAGTGAGCAGCGCCCTCGCTTTGTTCTCGGTTTCCTCCCACTCCCGTGCGGGGACCGAGTCCGCGACGATGCCCGCGCCGGCCTGCACCGACGCCACGCCGTCCGCGATGACGCACGTACGAATCGTGATGGCGAGGTCCATGCGCTGCGCACCCGCGGCGATGTAACCGACCGCTCCGGCGTAGGGCCCGCGGCGATCCGGCTCGAGCTCGTCGATGATCTCCATCGCGCGCACTTTCGGCGCGCCGGTCATGGTGCCCGCAGGGAACGTCGCGCGAAATACGTCCAACCCCGTCACGCCGCCCTGCAGCGTGCCCTCGACCTGACTCACGATGTGCAGCACGTGCGAGTAACGCTCGATGCGCATCAGCTCCGACACGGTTACGCTCCCGTACTGTGCGACGCGCCCGACGTCGTTGCGTCCGAGGTCGACGAGCATCACGTGCTCCGCGCGCTCCTTCTCGTCGGCGAGAAGCTCGGCCGAAAGCCGATCGTCGTCGGCGGGTGTCCGGCCACGCGGCCGAGTGCCCGCGATCGGACGCACCGTGACGCGGTGATCGGCGACCCGCACCAGCAGCTCGGGTGAGCTGCCCACGAGCTCCACGCCGTCCAGCACGAGGTGGTACATGTACGGCGACGGGTTGAGCGCGCGCAGGGCGCGGTACAGCGCGTCCGACCGGAAGTCGTGCGGCACCGAGATGCGACGCGACAGCAACGCCTGAAAGCAGTCACCGGCGAAGATGTACTCCCGGATCCGCTCGACGTCCGCGAGAAATTTCTCGCGGTCGTAATTCGACGTGCCTTCCGCCGCGGGCGCGTTCCGGTCGAGGCGCAGCGGCTCCAGCGCAACGCTCGCGCGCAGGCGTGCATCGATGTCTTCGAGCTCACGACGCGCGGCGTCGTAGGCTCCGCGAAGCGATGCCTCCGACGCGCCGCGCTTCACCGGCACGCCGACGACGATCCGTGCCTGCGCGCGCAGGTTGTCGATGATCACCACCGAGCTCGTGAGAACGAACAGCGCGTCCGGCGCGGGCACGCCGCGTGGCGGCGGGGAAGGGAGCCGCTCGATCACGCGCACCACGTCGTAGCCGAAATACCCGACCGCGCCGCCCCAGAACGCACCGAGCTCCGGCGCGTCTACCGCGGGATACGCCGTGACGATCGCTTCGAGGTCCGCGAGCGGGTCGGCGGGACGACGGGCGCCGTGCCATCCCTCGCCGGGACTCCAGTCCTCCACGACGCCGTCGGTGAGGCGCCACGCCGCCCGGGGCTCCGTTCCCATGAACGTGTATCGCGACCACGTTTCACCCCCCGCCGGCGCCGACTCGAGCAGGAACGCGAATCGTCCCCGCCGCAGCTTCGCGAAAGCTGAGACCGGCGTATCGGTATCCAGCATGAGCTCGTGCCACACCGGTACGAGCCCGCCATCCGCCGCCATCTCGCGAAAACGTTCCAAGCTCACGGAGCCTCTACAACGCTTGAAGGCACTTGGGGCTCCGGCGATATTCGCCACTCATGTTTCGTGTTCTCGCGGCCGCGGCCGCCGCGGTCGTGGGGTATACAGGGGCGCTCGCGCTCACGCCAGACGCGTCCGCCGCCCAAACGTGGAACGATCCGCGGACCAGGGCCCTCATCGAGCGCGCAACGGCTCGCCGTGCGGCCCAACTCGCGGACACTGCCCTCGTGGATTACCAGGCGTCCGCGCACGGCTACCTGACGTTCCTCGCTCAGATCGGCGAAGGCTTTCCGGAGCCACCGAAAATCGTCAAGGCCGATGAGCTCGCGCTGGAAGTCTATTGGCGCTCTCCGGATATGAGCAAGCAGCGCATCGTCGGCCGGCGCGACACGCTCCTGCTCCCCACCGACATCAACTACCACCGCGACCACCTCGGCATCGTCCAGAACAACTTCCCGAACATCATCCGCCTCGGGGATGGCGACGAGGTCCGCGACGTGCCCCACCCGCTTTCCGCACAGGGGCTCGAGGTGTACGACTACGCGCTCAGCGACTCGTTGCGCATCCAGCTTCCCGATCGCGCCGTGGACGTCCTCGAGGTGCGCGTCCGGCCGAAGGATGATCGCGCGGCCGCCGCGGTCGGAGCCGTCTACATCGACCTGGGGGAAGCGCAGGTGGTGCGCATGGCGTTCAGCTTCACGCGCGCGGCGCTCATCGACAAGCAGCTCGAGGACGTCTCCATCGTGCTGGAGAACGCGCTCATCGAGAACCGATTCTGGCTGCCCCGCCGCCAGCAGATCGAGATCCGCCGCACCGGCTCTTGGCTCGACTACCCGGCCCGTGGAATCATCCGCGGCCGGTGGGAGATCTGCTGCTACCAGGTAAACAAGGGCTTCCTCCCCCAGCAGTTCACCGGACCCGAGATCGTGCAGGCGCCGCGCGCCGAACAACGCGCGTACCCGTGGAAGGGACGGATCCTCGACTCGCTTCCACCCGATATCAGGGTGGCCACCGACGAGGACGTGCGCCGTGTGCAGGAAGAAGCACGGTCACTCGTTCGGGCCAGCGCCCTCGCTCGCACCCGCGAGACGCGCCTCCTCGCCCGGTCGCTCTCGGAGTTCGGTCGCGTCAACCGCGTGGAAGGGTTGGCGGTCGGGTTCGGCGTTTCCCGCCGGTTCGGCTCCGGCGTGTACAGCCGGCTTTCCGGGCGATACGGGTTCGCCGACCACGAGCCGAAGGGCGATTTCAGCCTCGGTTGGCAGCGGGCGGACGGCGTCGGCGCCAGCGTCCATGTCTTCAGGAACTACCGGGAAGTCGCCGATGAGCCGGAGGCGTCGCTCCTCAAGAACAGCATTGCCGCGCAGGAGTTCGGCAGCGATTACACGGACCCTTATGACGTTCGAGGGGCAGCACTTACGCTCGAGCTAGGGCGCCGGCTCGGTGGCCAGTGGACCCTGCAGGCCGGGTACGAGTGGCAGGACCCGCTCGAGGTGAACGCGTCACCGGCTCGCGGCGAGTACGAACCCACGATCTCTGCCGCGAAAGTCCGGGGACCGCGAGCCGTGCTGACGTACGACCGTCCGACGACCCTCGCGCTGGGCGGCGCCGAGATGCGCCTCTTCGGCGAGGCGCGCCTCGCGCGGGTGTCGTTCGGAGCCCCTCCGTTCTGGATCGCCCCGAGCGAGTTCGGGCGCGTCGCCATGTCGGCCCAGGTGGAGCGACCTTTCGGCGCGTTTCGGCTGGTCGGGCGAACGTCGGCGGCTGCCGGAATCGGCTCTGACCTTCCGCCTCAGGAGTTCGTCTATCTCGGCGGGCCGACGACGGCTCCTGGATACGAGTTCCACGAGCTGGTGGGACGGATCGGGGGGAGTCAGCGGCTCGAAGCACGGCTTCCGATTCCGTTCTTCGCGCTCCCACTCGGGCGCTACGGAAACACGGGAAGCTCCGCCACGCTCGCCCCGTTTCTCCACACTGCGTACATCGCTCGGCTCGACACGCCTACACCGGCGGGACAGCGTCCGGTGGGGTGGTATCCGTCGGTCGGGGTCGGCCTCCTCACGGTGTTCGACCTGCTTCGGTTCGATGTCGCGAAGGGCCTCCGTGACGGACGGTGGTCGTTCTCCGTCGACGTAATTAGAGATTTCTGGCCGATCCTGTAAAACCGACCCGCATTACCATGGCCCACCGCCCGGTGCGCGACGAATGGCTGCTCCCGACCCTCGAGGGGCTAGTCGCGCGCGACGCGTTCGAGCAGCTGAAACAGCAGGAAACCGAGAGCTACTGGGATGCTGCCGTGCGCGGCGGCACCATCGCCGACGACGCCATCCTTCAGGCACTCGCGTCGCGCTTCCGCATGAAGGTGGCGGACCTCTCGCTCGCGACCGCGCAGGCCCGCGAGGTCGTGCCGGAGTCGCTCGCGCGGAAGTACCGCATCGTTCCGCTCGCCGCTTCCGACTCGGCGCTCGACATCGCGACGGCGGACCCGCACGACCTCGATTGCGAACGGATGCTCGCGTTCGCCACGGGCCGCACCGTGCGCATGCATTTGGCTTCACCCTCGGCGATCGTTGCGCGCATCGACGAGCTGTATCAGCCCGAGAGCGCGGTCGAGAAGATCCTCGAGGGGGTCACGGGCCGGTACGACATCGACACGATCACCGAAGGCGGTGACGACGAGGATTTCAACCTCTCGGCGGACCGCGCGTCGGAGCGACCCGTCATTCGGCTCGTCGATCACATCATTGCCGAGGCGATCGCGACGCGCGCGAGCGACATCCACCTGGAACCCGAAGAGGGTGGCGTCGCGGTCCGCTATCGTATCGACGGCGTACTGCGAGACACGATGATGCTGCCGCGGCCGGCCGGCCTGCCGCTCGTGTCGCGCATCAAGATCATGGCGCAGATGGACATCGCCGATCGCCTCCGCCCACAGGACGGGCGGGCGCGCGTGTCCGTGAACGGGAACCGCGTGGACCTCCGCGTGTCGACGCTGCCGGCGTCGTACGGCGAAAAGGTCGTCATTCGAATTCTGGACAGCCGCTCGACGGTGCTGTCCATTGACGGCCTCGGGCTCATGCCTGACGAGGCGACGCGGCTCAACGAGCTCGTGAACCTGCGGGAAGGCATCGTGCTCGTGACCGGCCCCACGGGGTCCGGGAAGACAACGACGCTGTACTCCGCCCTCCGACAGATCCAGCAGCGCGCCGTCAACATCGTCACCGTCGAAGATCCCGTGGAGTACAAGCTCCAGGGGATCGTGCAGGTGCAGGTCAACGAGAAGGCCGGTCTCAACTTCGCGAACGCACTCCGCTCGATTCTGCGGCAGGACCCCGACGTCATCCTCGTCGGTGAGATCCGCGACAAGGAAACGGCGGGCATCGCCGTGCAGGCGTCGCTCACCGGCCACCTCGTGCTGTCCACGTTGCACACGATCGACGCGGCGAGCTCGATCGCGCGTCTCGTGGACATTGGAATCGACCCCTACAAGATCGCGGCGGCACTCAAGGGCGTGGTGGCGCAGCGACTGCTGCGGCGCCTCTGTCCGGCGTGCAAGCAGCCGTCCACCGATCACGTGTCGGAGCGCATGCGTCGCTGGCTCCCGCACGGCATGACGCTGTACAACGCTGCCGGGTGCGCCGAATGCGCCCAGACGGGCTATCGCGGCCGAATGGCCGTGATGGAAGTGCTGACCGTGAGCTCGGAAATCGAGCGGCTGATCGCGAAGAGCGAGACCCCCGACATCGTCGCGGATGCGGCGCGCGCGGACGGCATGAAGACGCTCTGGGAGTCGGGCATCGAGCACGTACGCGCCGGCATCACGTCGCTCGACGAGCTACTGCGCGTCGTGGAGCCGCCGGTCGAGGTCCCCGTGAGGCGCGCCGCGTCCACCCGGGAGAACGGCACGGATGGGGCGCGAGGACGCGCCGACGTGCCGGGTCGTACCCCTGCGCAAACGCCGCCGCCCGCCAGCGTAGCCAAGTCGGCGCCGAGTGCCCTACCCGAAGACGCGCTGCAGCTGCTCGACGACCTGTTCGACGAGACGTTCAACGGGAAGAAGACGGTGTTGCTCGTCGAGGACGAGGAGCCGCTTCGCCGCGTCCTCCGCGACCTGCTGGAGCGCGAAGGCTTCACGGTGGTGGAGGCGGCCGATGGGGTCCAGGCGCTCGACGAGGTGGACCGCACGGCCCCGGACGTGCTTGTGCTCGACCTGAACCTCCCACGGCTCGATGGGTACGGCGTCCTGAGTCACCTCCGCGCGCGTCCCTCGACCTCAAAGCTCCCCGTCATCGTGCTCACGGCGAAGGGGGACGAAGAGAACGAGGTGCGCGTGTTCGAGAGCGGCGCCAACGACTTTCTCACGAAGCCTTTCCGTCCGCGCGCGCTGAGCGCGCGGCTGAGAGCACTACTCAAGCTGAAAGCGTAGGCGCGTTCGCGCGCATGACCGATCTCCGTGTCGGCGTCGTCGACGTGTACGTGATCCGGCCGTATCGGGACGAGTGGCTGGTGCTGCTACTGCGTCGCGCGGCCGGGACGCGGTGCCCGGGATCGTGGGAAGCGGTGCATGGCCGAATCGAGCGCGACGAGCGGCCCGAGCGCGCGGCCGTTCGCGAGGTCCGTGAAGAAACCGGCCTCGAGATCGACCGGCTCTACAACATCACCTGCCAGCCGTTCTACCTGCATACGGCGGGGGTCGTGCAGGTGGCGGTCGTGTTCGCGGCCTTCGTCACCGAGGCCGCCGCGGTGGCGATTGGGGCCGAGCACGACACCCACGAGTGGCTGCCATTCGCCGAGGCCGCCACGCGGTTCACGTGGCCCCGCGAACGCGAAGCGCTCTCGCACATCCAGATCCTCCTTGGCGGAGGCGACGCAGGACCGGCGGAGGACGTCCTTCGGGTGATCTGAGCACACCCGACGACGCCCGCGTGCTTCGGCTCTGCGCTCAGTCTTCCCGGTCTCGCGCGCCGTCGCCCGTACCGCGGACGCTCGTCAACCGGCTCGACTCGGGTGGCGCGTTAGGCTTCACCCGCACGCTCTTGGCCGGGATCCCGACATAGACGTGGTAGCCGCGCACGTCCTTCGTCGCCACGGCCATCGCGCCCACCATGCCCTGCTCACCCACGTGGACGCCAGCGAGCACGGTCGCGTGGTACGTGATGCGCACGCCGTCCTCGAGGACCGTGACCGCATCCGTCACGTCCTTCTGATCGACGATGCTGTGCGTGTGACTGTAGATGTTCGCGTAATCGCTGATCGAGACGTTGTTCCCCATCACGATGCCGCCGCGATCATCCAGGAGCACGTGACGGTGCACCACGACGTTGTCGCCCGCCTCGATGTTGTAGCCGAACGAGAATTCCACGTGCTGGAACGCCTTGAAGTTCTCGCCGCAGCGCTTGAAGATGTGCGGGGCCAGCAGGCGCCGTAGCCGTACGCCCAGCTCGACGTTCTGTCCGCCGATCGGCAGGCGATCGAACGAGTACCAGAGCCAGAGGAGCGGCTTGACGCGCTGAAACTTCGCGTCGTCGCACTCGGCATAGTACTCCGGCTCGAGTGTGACGTTGCGCGGGTCGAGCGCGCTGAGTGCGAGGCGCGTGGCCAACGGCAGTGCCTCATCGGCGACCGCGGTCTCCCAGTTCCCGCCGAACTGCGGGTACGCGAGCTCGAGCAGCGTGTCGCGGCAGAGCAGGGCGCGGTCGGTGGTGGGGTCGGCGAGTGCGGCGCCGAGCCGCTCGAGCCAGGCGTCGGCGAGCGCGGCGGTCGAGCGAGCGGGCAGCGGTCGAAGCGGTCGGAGTACCATGGTGACGGACGAGCCGAAGGTGGCGTTAGGCGGGCCGGGCATGTCGGCCGAAGGTCAGGGGGAACGGCCGGCGCCGGCGCGACTCTTCACGAGCGAACGTTCACGCTCGAGCGCCGGCAGCATCGACACCCAGTCGTTGTTCCGGGCCGTCTCGTAAGCGACCGTGAGCGGCTGCTGGACATTGAGCTGGTTATCGAACGCGTAGAGCGCGTCCTGGCGCTCGTTCTGTCGCAGTCGCTGTTCGCCGAAGCCGGGGGTGAGTGGAATGACGTCGAGTGGGCGGAAGTCGCGTCCCACGTTCGTGATGATGAGCTCCCGCGGGCTGAATCGCGTCTCGCCCTGCTGGACGGTGAAGAATGACACGTACCACACGCTCGGGTTGCGCACGCCGTTGCGCCGCGCAACCTGCTCGATCGCGGCTGCCTTGCTTCGCTTGAGCTCCGCGAGCGCCCGGTACGAGTCGGGCGAGAGGAGCCGGATGACCGACTCATCCAGCGGCGTCGCGCGGATCTGCAGGGCGTCGAGCCGGCCAAGTCGCAACGAAATCGCATCCTGCCGAAGCGTACCGTAGCCGGCAGGCAGCAGTTCCGCCTCGGGGTCGCCGGGCGCCGTACTGGTCGCTCGCCGGGTCGTGTCCGCGCCAGAGGGCGGCGCGCCGCCTGGTGTCGGAACCGCGGCGCCGGCACAGCCGACCGCGGCAACCAGGATCATGCACACCACGATCACGCCAGTCACGGCCGCGGTGGTCCCCTGGCTCACGTCGCGCCGCCGGGCCATCGGCCCCATCACCGGATAGCTCATTCCGCCACGGTCTCCGACTCGATCAGCTGCACGATGGCCGCGGCCAGCTCGTCACGCCCGCGCCCGGTGTGCGCGCTGAAGGGGATCACCTGTTCCGCGTCCAGGCCGAGCGACTCCGTGAGCGCCCGAACCCGCTCGGCCGCGGCGCGCGGCGAGAGCTTGTCGACCTTCGTGACCGCCACAATGGTAGGCGTTCCGATCTCGCCAAGGAAATCGAGCATCTGGAGGTCATCATCGGACGGCGTACGGCGGACGTCCAGCAGCTGCACGACCCCGCGCAGATTCCGCGACGCGCGGAGGTACCCCTCGATGAGCGGTCGCCACTCCGCGCGTCGGGTCTTCGAGACCTGGGCGTATCCGTACCCCGGCAGGTCGACGAGCACGAACCGCCCGTTGACCTCGAAGAAGTTGATCTCGCGGGTGCGTCCGGGGGTGCGGCTCACGCGCGCGAACGCCTTACGCCTGACGAGATGATTGAGGAGCGATGACTTCCCGACGTTCGATCGTCCGGCGAACGCCACTTCCGGCAGCGTCGTTTCGGGACGCCACCCATCGGTGGTGGCCATGGGGCCCAGGAAACGCAGGTCGCGGACGACCAGCGGATCGGCGGCGGCGGTCATCAGTGCGCCACGCTCGCCGCCGCGTCCACCGCCGGCGCCGAGATCACGGGCTCGGGTAGTGGGGCCGCGGTCACGCCGCGCAGCACGAGCGCCATCACCTCGTCCATCGTGCGCACCGGGTGGAACTCGACGCCGGCCCTGACCTCGTCCGGCAGCTCCTCGATCTCTCGCGCGTTGCCGTGCGGGATGATGACGCGCGCGATGCCGTTCCGGTGCGCGGCAACCGACTTCTCCTTCAGCCCGCCGATCGGCAGCACCCGTCCCCGGAGCGTGATTTCCCCGGTCATTGCCGTGTCGCCGCGAATCGGGCGGCCGGTGAGCGCGCTGATCACGGCCGTCGCGATCGCGATCCCGGCGGACGGGCCATCCTTCGGGGTCGCGCCCGCGGGAATGTGCACGTGGAGGTCGCGACTGCGATGGAAGTCCCGGTCGATGCCGAGGGCGGACGCGCGCGACCGCGCGTAGCTCAGCGCGGCGCTTGCCGATTCCTTCATCACGTCGCCTAACGTGCCTGTGAGCTGGACCTTGCCGCGCCCACGGACGACCGCGACCTCGACCTCGAGCGTCTCGCCGCCCACGGACGTATACGCCAGTCCGGTCGCCACTCCGACCTTGTCGTCGAGCGACTGGTCGTCGGGATCGTAGGGCGCGACGCCGAGGAACGATCGCAGGTCGTCCTGGCGGACGACCTGCGGCGTCGGGGCCGCGCCTGACAGGGGTGGCCTGGCGTCGGCACCGGCAGGAGCGACGGCGTCGTC
>DASURJ010000473.1:0-3957 GCA_036280115.1 Gemmatimonadaceae bacterium | reverse complement strand
CGAAGCCGATCATCATCGACGCGAGCTCGCCGCTTCCCATCACGCTGGACGTCGAGGAGCCACTCACCGTCGGCGCGGACCGGATCATCAACACGCTCGCGGCGAGCCGGCTGTACCGGCGCGATACGATCGTCGTCGATCTCGGGACGGCCACGACGTACGACTGCATCACGGCGGACGGCGTGTTCCTGGGCGGCGTCATCGCGCCGGGAGTGAGGACATCGGCGGAGACGCTGTTTCGTCGGACGTCGAAGCTGCCGGCAACCGAGATCGTCCCGCCCGCGCGCGTCATCGGACGCCGCACCGAGGAGTGCATTCGGGCCGGGGTCGTTCTGGGCAACGCGGAAGCCATCGACGGGCTGGTCGGACGCATCAAGGCGGAGTGGCCGAACGGCGCGGTGCCGCTCGTGGTCGCGACAGGAGGCCTCGCGGCGACGTTCCAGCCGTTCTGTCGTGAGTTCGATCTCATCGAGCCATACCTGACGCTTCAGGGGCTCCGCATCGCACACGAGCTGGTGAGCGCGACCCCGTGACCGCGGTCGAGCAGGGCCCCGACGCCCCGCGATGGCGTACCCTCGGCCGGGCGCGGCGACTTGGTTACGCGCTGCTTCCCGGCGAGTTGTTCAGTTACATCCTGCATCTGCGGCCCCGGGAATGGCCGATCATGGTCGCGCACACGTCCATCGGGTTCGTGATTGCGATCGGGGTTCGCGCAATGGTGAACGGCGAACGACTCTCGATGTATCTCGCGGCGCTCCTTGCCTGGGTGGGGTGCCTGAATGCCGGTACCCTCGCCCTCAACAGCGCCTTCGACCGGGATGACGGGGACATCGGCTATCTCGACGCGCCGCCCCCGATCCCAAAGGGCCTGGCGACGGTGAGTATCGCCCTCATGGCAGTCGGGCAGGTCATTGCGCTCACGCTGCCGATCGGATTCGCGCTCGCCTACGCCGCGTGCTTCGCCATGTCACTGGCCTACAGCGTGCCGCCCGTGCGTCTCAAAGCGGTTGCGGGGGCCGACTGGGTCATCAACATCCTCGGGGTCGGCGTCCTGACGCCGTATGCGGGTTGGGCGGCGTCGGGCATGCCGCTCCGTCCGGAGGGGATATGGATTCTCGCCGGGTTCGGCCTACTCTTCGGCGCACTCTATCCGTTGACGCAACTCTATCAGTTCGAGGAGGACGCGACGCGCGGCGATCGGACGTTGGCGCGAATGCTTGGCGCCGGACCAAGTCTGGTAGTGTCGCTGGGGGCGGCGGTGTTGGCGTTCGCGGCGTTCTGGTGGGGGCTCGAGCTGGCAGGAACGACTCGTCAAGGCCGCTGGGCGCTGGGCGCGGCTGGTGGGCTCTGGCTTCTCGTGCTTTCGGGGTGGCTGGTGCTCCACCGGCGCATGAGTGGGGACGGCCATAAGCGGGGGATGTACCGGGCGCTTGTAGCGTGGGCGGTGACCGACGGCGCGATGGTGGTCGCGTTCGCGGTTTAAGTGTAGAGCCCGCAACAACTTGAGATTGGGCAGTGCAGGACTCCACCCCCTTGACGGGGGGATTGGAGTCTCTTTAATTTCTGCCGCGTTAGCACTCGACCGACGTGAGTGCTAGTAGTCCGTCGTCTTTCCCTTCCAACTCAACCCAAGCTACGAGGGTGCACTCTATGGCCACGAAGAGCGCCGCTTCGACGAAGGTCAGCCCGCTGGCTGATCGCGTCGTCGTCAAGGCACTGGAGGAGACCGAGCAGATGCGCGGGGGCCTCTACATCCCCGACACCGCCAAGGAGAAGCCGCAGCAGGGCGAGATCATCGCCGTGGGGCCGGGTCGCTTCGACGAAGGCAAGCGCGTCCCCATGGACCTGAAGGTCGGTGACAAGGTTCTCTACGGGAAGTACAGCGGCACCGAGGTCACGATCGACGGCGAGCAGCTGCTCATCCTCCGCGAGAGCGACGTCCTCGCCGTCATCGGCTGAGCCACCGCGCTCCGCGCCTCGAGCGCGCTGCGTGACCGTCAGTACCTAACGACAACTCCTACCACCTAACGTTCATATGGCTGCCAAGGAACTCCATTTCAACACCGATGCCCGCGCGGCGCTCAAGCGCGGTGTCGACCAGCTCGCCGAGGCCGTGAAGGTCACCCTCGGTCCGAAGGGCCGGAACGTCGTCATCGACAAGAAGTTCGGCGCCCCCACCGTCACCAAGGACGGCGTCACCGTCGCCAAGGAAGTCGAGCTCTCCGATCCGCTCGAGAACATGGGCGCCCAGATGGTGAAGGAGGTCGCCACCAAAACCTCCGACCTCGCCGGTGACGGCACCACCACCGCGACCGTTCTCGCCCAGGCGATCTACCGCGAAGGCCTGAAGAACGTGACGGCCGGCGCGAACCCGATGGCGATCAAGCGCGGGATCGACAAGGCCGTCGGCGCCGTCGTCGAGCAGCTGAAGTCGATCTCGGTCCCGACCGCCGGCAAGAAGGAGATCGCCCAGGTCGGCTCCATCTCCGCCAACAACGACAAGGAGATCGGCGACCTCATCGCCGAGGCGATGGAGAAGGTCGGCAAGGACGGCGTGATCACGGTCGAGGAGTCGAAGGGCCTCGAGACGACGCTCGAGACCGTGGACGGCATGCAGTTCGACCGCGGCTACCTCTCGCCGTACTTCGTGACCGACCCGGACAAGATGGAGGCGGTGCTCGAGGACGCGCTGATCCTCATCCACGACAAGAAGATCTCGTCGATGAAGGACCTCCTCCCGATCCTCGAGAAGGTCGCGCAGATGGGCAAGCCCCTGCTCATCATCGCCGAGGACGTCGAGGGCGAGGCGCTCGCGACGCTCGTCGTGAACAAGCTCCGCGGCACGCTCCGCGTCGCCGCCGTGAAGGCCCCGGGCTTCGGCGACCGCCGCAAGGCCATGCTGCAGGACATCGCGGTGCTCACAAGCGGCCAGGTGATCCGCGAGGAAGTCGGCTTCAAGCTCGAGAACGCCGTCATCACGGACCTCGGGCGCGCCAAGCGTATTGTCATCGACAAGGACAACACGACGCTCATCGACGGCGCCGGTGACACCGACAAGATCCAGGGCCGCATCAAGGAGATCCGGGCCGCGATCGACAAGAGCACCTCGGACTACGACAAGGAGAAGCTCCAGGAGCGGCTCGCGAAGCTGGCCGGGGGCGTCGCCGTCGTGAACGTCGGCGCCGCGACCGAGAGCGAGATGAAGGAGAAGAAGGCCCGCGTCGAGGACGCGCTGCACGCCACGCGTGCCGCGGTCGAGGAGGGCATCGTCCCCGGCGGTGGCGTCGCGCTCCTGCGCGCCCAGGCCGCGCTCAAGGGCCTCAAGTTCGACGAGACCGACGAGCAGATCGGCGTGGAGATCGTTCGCCGCGCGCTCGAGGAACCGCTCCGCATGATCGTCCAGAATGCGGGCGGCGAGGGCTCGATCGTCGTCGAGAAGGTGCGCGGCTCGAAGGACAAGAACTTCGGCTACAACGCGCTCACCGACACGTACGAGGACCTCGTGAGCTCGGGCGTCATCGACCCCACGAAGGTGACGCGGACGGCGCTGCAGAACGCCGCGTCGATCGCCGGCCTGCTCCTCACGACGGAAGCGATCGTCGTCGAGAAGAAGGAGGAGAAGCCGGCGCCCGCGGCGCCGGGCGGCGGCGGCATGGGCGGCATGTACTGAGCCCACCACGCAGACTCGGAATGCGACGGGGGTCCCGCGGTTTCGCGGGACCCCCGTTCGCTTTGCGCGAGCACGGACACTCTGACCGTTTTGCCTGTGTGTCCGACGAGCCTTCTTTCCGGGTGACTGCTGTCACCGCACCCAGCGCCAGTCGGGTGAGGATTGATCACGCCGCTTCCGACCACCGGAGACAACGTGCGTTCGACTCGATCCTCGCATGGCCTCGATCGCCCGAGCGTAGCGGGGCGCCGTCTCTCGTTCGCGGCGGGGGTGGTGGCCTGTGCGCT
>DASURJ010000472.1:0-6328 GCA_036280115.1 Gemmatimonadaceae bacterium | reverse complement strand
CGACTCGCTTCGCGGCGACCCGCTCGGAGCGTTCACGTTGGAGATCGAGGATTTCGTCGCCATGACGGCCGATCTGGTCGCCCGGGCCGAGGCGTGGTGCGGAGGACGGCTCGTGAGCGCGCTGGAAGGTGGGTATGCGCCAGAGCGGATGGCCGCGGCGGCGGTTGCCCATCTCCGGCAGTTATTGGGGCGGTAAGCCGTATGTGTCCAGGACCCGTATGGTGACGGACAGAGTCCGCGGCAGGTCGGCGCGGTGATCTGTCGTCAGTAACCGAGTCGGCAGTCATCAGTTTCCAGCCATCGAGTCATGAGTCGTGCGCACTCTGAACTCATGACTCGACGACTCGAGACTGATGACTCTCGACTCGCACGCTGACGGCTGACGACTGCCCAGCCGCGCCGCCGAGCCCGTCGTGCCGGCTGCCCCGTCGCGCTCCGACCACGCGAGACGACACATGGCACGTCCGCAGGCGATCCCTGGCACGTCCTCCCAAGAGTCCCGGTCCCCAGATATACTTTGGCCGTCATGAGCGCCCCGCCGCGCGTTCCGCCAGTGCCTGCCGTGTTACGGCTTGTCCAGATGATGGTACTCGGACGCTGGCGCGCGACGGGGGAAGAGCTGTATCGCGAGGTCGCCTCCCTCATGGAAGCGTCGCCCGGCAAGGAGATTCTCGTGTCGGGGGCGGGCGAGGGTGAAACCAGCGAATGGCTGGCAGCGCGCACCGGCGCTTCGGTGACGGGCGTCGATGTCGACGAAGCACGAGTGGAACGCGCCGAAGCGCGTGCGCGTGGCCTGAAGACGCCACTCGCCCTGTCCTATCAGCACGGCCAGCTCGATGACCTGCCGCACGAGACCAACGTATTCGACGCGGCGCTGGCCGAACCGCTTGTCTCGGCCGCGAAAGACCCCGAGCGCGCCGTCGCCGAGCTGGCCCGCGTGACCAAGCCGATGGGGCCCGTCGTCTTGTTGGAGTTGACCTGGAGCTCCGACCTGAGCGAGTCCGCCCGCGAGATGCTCGTGGAGCGGCTCGGACTTCGACCCCGCCTGCTGATCGAGTGGAAGCAGATGATGCGCGAGGCGGGGTTGGTCGAGATTCAGGTTCAGGACTGGACCGAGGCTGGCGCGAAGGCGGCTGCCGAGGAAGAGGAGCCGGTGCTCACGTGGCAGCAGAAGGTACAAATCGCCGGTCGCGCGTGGCGTCAACTTGGCTGGAAGGGGGCGCGCGTCGCGGTCGCGCGCGAGCGGGCATTGCTCAAGGAGCTGACGCGAGAGCGCGTACTCGGATTTCAGCTGCTCAAGGGAGTGAAGTGGCCACACGCCAGACAGGAGAGCTGACGTGCCGCCAGCCCCGCGCGCGCTGCAGCTGTTCGGCGTCATCTCGCTCGACATCTCCGGGACGGCGCCCATGCGCGGCGTGAACGTCGTGGCGTTTCGCGACCTCGGGGCGCTCGTCGCCGATTCGCCGTACGCGGCGCCGTCGGCGACCGCCCAGTACGTCGCCGAATACCGCCGCGTCATCGAAGGCGTGTTCGGGCGCCAGACGATCGTGCCGGCGCCGTTCGGCACCGTATTTCGCAGCCGCGAATCCCTGATGCGGTGGCTCGAGCTGCACTACTTCACGCTGCTCGAGGCGCTCACGTTCGTGAATGATCGCGCCATGGCACGGGTCAGCGTGTCGTACGGGCAGGAGCCGGAGAATACCATGGCCATGGCCATCGACGCGGACCTGCTGGAGACCGCAGCCGACGAGAGCTTTCGCGTGCTCCGGCGCCACGCGATCGCTTCGCTCGTGATGAGCAACCACTCCGGGATCCTGATGCCGATTGCGCGCGCATCGTTCCTCGTGGAGCGCGATCGCTGGGACACGTTCAACGACATCGTGCGCGAGGAGCAGCGGCGCCTGCGCGAGATGCGCGTGGAGTGCACGGGGCCGTGGCCGCCGTACGACTTCGTCCGCATGCAGTTCGGGGCCTGACGTGTTCTGTCCAGAATGCGGCACGTGGAACCGGACGCGAGCGGTCCACTGCACTCGCTGCACGACCGAGCTGCCGGAGGTTCCGGATGCGCCGCGCGAGCGGCCCGACGAGGAGCTGACCGCGCTACGACGCATCACCGGGAGTCGTTACCGCGTGATCCGCCGGCTTGGCAGCGGCGGGATGGCGAACGTGTACTACGCCGAGCATCAACTGCTCGAGCGTCCACTCGTGATCAAGGTGCTGCACGCCCACCTGGCACGCGACGCCGAGATGCGCGAGCGCTTCCGGCGCGAGGCCGAGGCAGCCAGTCAGCTCGTGCACCCGCACATCTGCACCATCATCGACTACGCCGAGGCGGCGGAGGCGGTGTTCATCGTGATGCCGTACCTGGCCGGTGGGTCGCTCGCCGACGTGCTGGTCAAGGAACGCACCGTCGCGCCAGGCCCGGCGTCCACCGTATGCGCGCAGGTGGCGACGGCCCTCGACTACGCCCACCGGCGCGGCGTCGTTCATCGCGATGTCAAACCCGACAACGTGTTGTTCGACGAGGACGGCCACGCGCTCATCACCGACTTCGGCATCGCGACGGCCCGCTTCCACGGTCGCCTAACGGGGACGGGGCGGGCCATGGGCACGCCGCATTACATGTCCCCCGAGCAGGCCATGGGGAAGATGGTCGACGGGCGGAGCGACATCTACGCGGTGGGCGTGATGCTCTACGAGATGCTGCTCGGTTTCCCACCGTTCGACGGCGCCGACTCGTATTCGGTCGGGTACAAGCACGTGCACGAGACGGCGGCGGCGCCCGATGTCGTGGACTCGCGTGTTCCGCCGGAGCTGTCGGCGCTCGTCATGCGCTGCCTCGCGAAGCCGGCCGACGCGCGCTACCAGACAGGCGCCGAGCTCGCCGACGCGCTCCTCGCGTATCTCCTGACAATCAACGCCCCCGGCGAGACGCGCTCGGCCTGGTTTGCCCGCCGTGGCGGTGGCACGCCCGCCACGCCGCTATGAGGTTGGTCCACGAGATCCTGACCGTGCGTACGCGGACACCATTCGTGATCGCGCGCGGCGGCTCGAGCGAGTGGCGCCTGGTCTGGGTACGCATCGTCGACCACGACGGCGTGGAAGGGTGGGGACAGGCGGCGCCCAGCCGGTTCTATGGCGAAACGGCGGAAACCGTCGTTGCCGCGCTCGACCGGCTCGCGCCGGTGCTGGCCGACGCGAATGCGTGGTCGATCGAGGCGATCGAGGCGGAGATGCACCGCACGCTTCGGTACAACGCGTCGGCGAAGGCAGCAGTGAGCGCCGCCCTTCACGACCTCGCCGCGAAGCGACTCGGCGTCCCGCTGTACCGGATGCTGGGGCTCGATCCGGCGAAGGCGCCGCCGTCGAGCTTCACGATCCCGATCACCACGGACGACGACGCTCTGCGTCGCGCCCTCGAGGACGCCGCGCCATATCCAATTCTCAAGGTCAAGCTGGGCGGCCCACGAGACGCCGATACGATCGCGGGCGTCAGAGCGTCCGCGCCGGACAAGATTCTCCGCGTGGATGCGAACGCTGCGTGGACGCCCAAGCATGCCCTGCACATGATCGACGTGCTGCTCGACTACGACGTCGAGTTCGTCGAGCAGCCCGTTGCGGCGCACGACCTCGACGGGCTTCGCTTCGTTCGCGACCGGTCGCCGCTCCCGATCATTGCAGACGAATCCTGCCTCGTGGCCACTGACATTCCGCGGCTCGCCGGCGCCGTGGACGGGATCAACCTCAAGCTCGCGAAGTGCGGGGGGATTCGAGAGGCACTGAGGATCATCGCGACCGCCCGCGCGCACGACATGTCGGTGATGGCCGGCTGCATGGTCGAGACGAGCCTCGGCATCACGGCAGCGGCGCAGTTCGCCCCGCTGCTCGACTACGCCGATCTGGATGGCGCGGCGCTACTCGCGCACGACCCGTTCATCGGCGCGACGACCGATGGCGGCGCAATCGTCCTCCCCGAGGCGCCAGGCCTCGGCGTCACGCGCAGGGACGCGGCCGCCGCGTACGACGGCTGACGTGCTGGTCGAAGTCGCGCTGCCTCTCCCGCTCTTCACCACGTTCTCGTACCAGATCGATCAGGACTTCGCGAACGCGATCGTGCCCGGCACGCGCGTGGTCGTGCCGTTCCGGAACCGCAAGGAGATCGGCGTCTGTGTCGGCTTCACCGAGCCGCATCCGACGCGCCGCTACAAGGCGATCGCTGACGTGCCCGACGCCGAGCCCGCCATCGACGCCGCGATGCTCGAGCTCTGCCGCTGGATCGCGTCGTATTACGTGGTGCCGTTAGGCGTCGCGCTGCGCTGTGCGTTGCCGACGTTGCTCACCGGTGCGGACACGCCGACACCGTCGCAGAAGACGCGGCGCGTGGCGACCATCGTCGCCGAGCTTCCGTCGCTCCTCCGACGCGACCGCATCTTCGCCCGGGCGCCGCAGCAGCGTGCGCTCTTCGAGCTGCTCGAATCGCTCGGGGGCAGATCCCCGGTGGAACACCTCATCGAGCAGCTGAGCTTTTCGTCGTCGGTGCTCAAGGGGCTCGTGGCGCGCGGGTTGGTGGCGGTCGACGACGAGATCGTCACGCGTGACCCCTTCGCACTGCGCGCGCCACTGACCGGCCGGCGTCACGCGCCCACCAGCGACCAGCAGCGCGCCGTCGAGGCGATAACGGCCGGTTCACCCGGAGAGGTGTTCCTGCTCCACGGCATCACCGGCAGCGGCAAGACGCTCGTGTACATCGAGGTGCTGGAGCGCGTCGTGCGAGACCGTGGGCAGACGGCGATCGTGCTCGTGCCGGAGATTGCGCTCACGCCGCAGACCGTCGATCGGTTCCGTCAGGTCTTTGGCGACTCGATCGCCGTGCTTCACTCGGCGCTCAGTGACGGGGAGCGCTACGACGCGTGGCTCGCACTGCGCCGCGGCGAGAAACGGATCGCCGTCGGTGCGCGCTCCGCCATCTTCGCCCCGCTCCGGAACGTCGGCGCGATCATCGTGGACGAGGAGCACGAGGGGAGCTACAAGCAGGGGGAGTCGCCGCGGTATCACGCGCGCGAGGTCGCAATCGTGCGTGCGCGTCGGGAAGGCGCCGTGGTCGTTCTCGGAAGTGCGACGCCGAGCCTCGAGAGCTGGAGCAACGCCGAAGCGGGGAAGTACCGTCGCCTCTCGTTGCCCGAGCGAGTCGGCGGCGGCCAGCTGCCGCGCGTCGAGGTCGTGGACATGCGCGGTCCCGTCCGCGCCGCGTCGAGCGCGCCGCCGGATCCGTTCCGGCTCGTCGTGAGCCATGAGCTCGAGAGCGCCTTGCGTGAGCGCCTCGCGCGATCGGAGCAGAGCATCCTGCTGCTCAACCGGCGCGGGTACGCGTCGTTCGTGCAATGCAGCCACTGCGGTGACGTGTCGACGTGCCCGAACTGCACGATCTCGCTCACGTACCATCGCATGCCCGAGCGTCTCGTGTGTCACTACTGTCTCCACAAGGAGGACCCGTCACCGCGATGCCGCCGCTGCGACGGCGATACGCTGCGACGCCGCGGTCTCGGAACGCAGCAGGTCGAGCGGCTCCTCGCGGAGCGGTTCCCGGCCGCGCGCGTGGCGCGCATGGACGTGGACACGACCACCCGAAAGTGGGCGCACGCCGATATCCTCGACCGCGTGGGCCGCGGCGAGGTGGACGTGCTCCTCGGCACGCAGATGATCGCGAAGGGGCTCGACTTTCCGAACGTGACGCTCGTGGGCGTGATCGACGCGGACGTCGGGATCAACCTTCCCGACTTCCGGTCGTCCGAGCGCTGCTTCCAGCTCCTGAGCCAAGTCGCTGGTCGCGCGGGGCGCGGCCCGAAGGGTGGGCAGGTGCTCGTGCAGACGCGCGTGCCGTCGCATCACGCGGTGAAGTGCGCCGTGTCGCACGACTACGAGTCGTTCGTTCGGGAGGAGATGGAGGGCAGGACGGATCCGCCGTACCCGCCGCTCACGCGACTCGCGAACGTGGTGTTTTCGGGACTCCGCGAGAGTGACACGGAGCAGATCGCGACGACGGCGGCGGCGCGGCTGCGCAAGGCGATCGCGCGGTATGGAAACGAGATCATTGCCGTCGGCCCCGCGCCGTGCCCCATCGAGCGCGTGAAGACGCGCTGGCGGTGGCATCTGCTGCTCAAGAGCGCGAATCCCGCACTGCTCACGCGGGCGTGCCGGTTCCTCGTGGAGCGACTTGCGGTGCCGAAGGACCGGGCACAGTTGCGCGTGGCGCTGGATCGCGACCCGGTGAGTCTGCTGTAATCGGGGTCAGATGCGAATATCATCGTTTCGCCGCGGCCGCGGCGAA
>DASURJ010000471.1:0-5355 GCA_036280115.1 Gemmatimonadaceae bacterium | reverse complement strand
TCCATTTTGCGGGACAGCACCGCCGCCTCCGCACCAATGCGCGGCGTTACCTGCATCCGCAGACGAAATTCGCCCTGCGCAATGTCGAACGGGTCCGTCACATCGGCAGCGGTGCTTGCGCCGTCCACGTGCAGCCGCGTGATGCGTGCCTCCGCGCTCAACCGGAACATGCTGAGCTCAACGCGACCTGACCCGCCTGATCCGGTGAACCGGAGTGCCGCACCCTGTTCGCGATAATCGGCGAGCGCACCCTCGACGCCGATGGTGACGCGCTGCGCGGCGAGGGGCACCGCACCGAGCAACAGCGCGCCGGAGATCAGCCATTGTCTCATGGACGGCGCTCCGGCTTGATCGTAAGCTGGACCTGCCGGCGGCGCGTTGCGTTCTGCATCGCGAGCTCGGCGTTACGACGAGCCAGCTGCTCGCGCACGAGGGCGTTGTACCGGATGTTCGCCGGCGCGGGCACCGGCGCCGGCCGCTTGAGGCTGGCGAGAAGCCCAATCGACACCGTCCCGAGACTCACCGAGAGAAGCTCGCGACGACCACCGCCGCCGAGCTTGCCGCTCTCGAGGGCGACGCTCGTCCCCGCGACCACGCCAGCCGCCACCCCGGCGAGAGCGAGCGGCTTCCACGTACGCGGCGGGATCACCGTTTCCGGAAGCAGATCGTACCCCTCGAGGGATGTGAGGTGCGCGAGTGTATCGACCACACCTGCGTCGATGCGCAGCGGCACCGATGCCGCATAGCTGTCGCGTCCCGCCGAGGCCTCGATCACGAGTCGGTAGCTCCCGCTCGTTGGAGGGACGCCGTTCGACATCAGTCCGTTCCACTGGAGTCGTACCGTGCCCTCGGCGCGCGACGAATCGAGGACGACCTCACGACCGCCCCCCACGATGCGCGCCTGGATACGCGCGGCTCTCGTGACGGCGAAGGTCACGGGCACGAACTGGGACCCGGCAACGATCCGAGCGCTGTCGACGGCGATGCGTCGGACGACGAGCACCTGCGCGCGCGCGAGCGCGAAGAGGCTGGTGATCTTCGGCGAGATGCGCGCGGGGTCGAGCTCGCGATCGGGGCTGAGCAGCACGAGCTGCGCGAAGGCATCGGTTGCCTGACGAGCGCTGTCGAGCGCGGCAAACGAGAACCCGAGGATCTCGTACGCCCGCTCCTGATCGGCGGCACGGAGGCGGTCGCGAAGCGCCTGTTTGCACAGCGCAATCGCCTGCCCGTACTCCAGGTCGCGATAGGCTACGCTGGCGCGACGAAGTGCAGGATTCTCCTGCGCGGCGAGCGCGAACGGCCAGAGGACGAAGAGGACCACTGCCAGCGTCTTCATGGCTGCTCTCCCGCTTCGAGGATGTATCGCCGCCGAATCGCGTTCGGTCCGTTGACCATGATCGACTCGCGCCTGGTCTTGTAGCCGTCGCGCTCCACGCGCAGCTCGATGCGGCGGCCTATGGGCACCTGATAGTTGGCGATCGGCGTGTCGCCGACCTCCACGCCGTCGACGAACAGCGTGCCATACGGCTCGGACGCCACCGTGAGCGGCGCCACCTGTGGCGTCGCCTGCGTCCGACCGACGTCGTTGCGCGCGGCCTCCACCCTTCGCTTCACACGCTCGGCGATCGGACGCGGGCGTGTGCGAGGCGACGTGATCACCGGCTCGGGTGGTGCCGTGTCGATTGGCACGTTGGAGGTCACCGACGGCGGAGCGGAGTCAGCGTTCGCGGGCGCCGGTGCGACGCGCTGCTCCGTGGGTGGCGCGCTGGACTCGACCGCCGGTGAGCTCACTCGCGTCGCGGTTCCCAGACGATCAATGATCGTCCGCGCGCCAAGTACTCCAGCGACGGCGAGTACGACACCGGTCGCGAGCACGAGCGGGCGACGCGACGCTTTCTTGCGCGCCAGCGGCTTCGCCATCCGCACCGTGGCCGCATTCGTTGCACGCGTCGGTGGCGTGAGTGGCGCGGTGGCGGCGAGCATTTCGCTGCGCAGCGCGCGCGCGAAGTCCTCCATCGTCGCGAAGCGCTCGTCAGGCTCCTTGCGGAGCGCGCGGTCGAGCGCCTCATCGACCGCCGCGGGCACCTCCGGCCGAAGTGACGCCACCCTTGCTGGTTGCTCCGACACGTGGCGGTAAATGATCGTGTGCGCGGAATCGCCGCTGAAGAGAAGCTTCCCGGTCAGCAGCTGGTGGCCGAGCACCGCGAGGGAATACTGGTCGGAACGACCATCCACAGCGCGCCCCGTGGCCTGCTCGGGCGACATGTAGTACGGCGTTCCGATGATCATGCCCGTCTGGGTGAGCTGCGACGTGAGATCGCCCACCTTCGAGATCCCGAAGTCGGTGAGCACGACCTGATGGTCTGCGCCGAGCATGATGTTCGCTGGCTTCACGTCGCGGTGTACGACGCCACGTGCATGCGCGTGCCCCAGCGCCGCCGCCGCTTCGGAGAGAATTCGTATCACAAAGGGGACCGGAAGCGGCTGTCCGCCCTCGAGCATCGACTCGAGCGACCGTCCTGTGACGTACTTCATCACGAAGTAGTGCAGGCCGCCGTCGCTCTCGACGCGGTGAATCGGGATGATGTTCGGATGGTCGAGCTTGGCCGCCGTCTTCGCCTCCTGCTGAAAGCGGGCCACGACTCGCTCATCGCGGGACATGTCGGGCGGCAGCACCTTGATCGCGACTTCGCGCTCGAGCGTGAGATCATCGGCGAGGAACACGGCACCCATGCCGCCCGCGCCGAGGAGCTTCTTCACCGTGTACTTCCCCGCGAGGACGTGCGTGAGCCGACTGTGCAGCTCACCGGTCACGTCGCGTGGCCGTACCACGGTCTTGACGCCCCCGTCCGAGAGGTCACTTCCACACGAAAAGCAGAAGCGCGCCTCGTCAGGCAGCGGCGTGTGGCAGTGTGTGCAGTTCATCGGCGGCGCTCGGGGGTGAGGCGCGTGTCGCGTCGCTGCGGCGCGAGGTATGGCGAGATCGGACGCAGCAGGCTCGCCTCACGGGTGGCCGACAACGCCGGAGTCGTCGGCGACGGCGGGGTGCAGGTGCTACCGATCGCCATGCAGAGCGCGTATCGCGTCGGCACGCCGGCGGAGTCGACGACGGCGACGTAGTAGTCACCGGGCGTGAGCACGAGGTTGAGCGTGCTGTTCGAGCCGTGCGTCAGGTCGCTACCGGCGAGCGTCAGCCCCTGCGTCGGTGACGGGACCGAGTGGACGTACACGTCGACATCGCTGCGATCGAGCGTCGTGAACGGCTGGCCCGCTGTGCGAATGACGACCGGTTGCGGGACCAGACCCGGGACGCGCACGCGAAACCAGTCGACGTCGTGCGCGTTATCGATCGTCAGATTCTCGCCGAACGCCCGCACGCCGAGGTCGATGCGCGTTGAGGCAACGGTGAAGTTGTCGTCCGCGAAGTTGCAGGTGTCGTTCTCCTCATATGAATCCCGAGCCAGGCGCGGGTCGGCCGTTGCGTAACCCCGGAGGACGGCCATGAGGTACCGTCCCTCCTGCACGTACAGCCCGATCAGATCGATGGACGACGATGGCACGCGGGCGAGCGCGAGGACGACCGTGTCCGAGAGCGCCTGCTGCGGGCGGAACTCGTATCCCTTGCACATGTAGTCGCCGGATCCGAGCCTCCACTCGCTCGTGTCGCTGACGCCGTTCAGCCGCAGCTTGTCGGTGAGATAGGCTGCGTACGCGCCAGCCAACGCCGGCGCCGCGAACACGACCGTGACCGGCTGGTCGAGGTCCGTCGCGCGCAGCCGGTACCAGTCGAACCCGAAGGGGAAGTCCCGGCGATCCTCGAAGGCGAGCGCCGGGTTGAAGAAGCGGAGCGAGGGCATCGGCGGGAAGGGATCAACGCCATCGAGCGCAATGTCGGTGGGAACCTGTTCGTTAGGCTCGTAGAGGTCCCACGGCAGAACGATGGTCGTGTCCGGAGCCGCGATCAGCTGTCCCGATCCCGCCGCGAAGATGTTCCCGGACAGCGACGGCCACGGCACCCAGAAGCTCTGTCGGCTGAGGCCCGACCTGTCGCCCGCGATCGACAGGCTGTCGGAGATCAGGAACCCGGCGCCGAGGCCGGCGAAGAACAGATCTCCCACTCCAATGCCGTGCATGGTCACGCGTTCGCCATAACGAACCGTGTCCGGGGAGATGCTGTCGATCTCGAGCGGGTTGGCGATGCGCAGCGACAGGATGGCCGGCGCGGCATTCTCGTAGCTCGGCACGACGGCGCGAATCTCGACGTACCCCGAGTTCACTCCGGTGACACGTCCGCGTCCCTGGGCGCCGGATTCGACGGTGGCGATGCGCGTATCCGCGCTCGCCCACATGAGCGTCACATTGTGCACTTCGATCGAGTCGCCGTTCGGCCCGGGACGCCACACGCGCGCGAGCACTGGCGCCTGTGCGCCGCGCAGCAGCACCGGCGACGCCGACTCGATGGTGACCCAGATGCCGGGGCTGAGGTCGGTGGGCTCGGTGCAGGCAATCGAGATGAGCAACGCGAGCGCGAGCCCGCGTCGCGAGGCACAACGGATGGGCATTTGGTCGGCGAATGACGGTAACCGTTGGATCAGCCGCGCGTGCGCCGATCCTCACCGTCATTCGTCAAGGGGCGGCGCCGCGCTCCACCCCTGCAGACGCTTGCACCGGCGCCGAGGATACAGGCGCGGCCGGCAACGTCACCATGAACACGGACCCCTCGCCGACGACGCTTTCCACGGTCACGTCGCCACCCATGGCACGCGCGAGATCGCGGCTGATCGCGAGCCCGAGCCCGACACCCTCGTGCGTTCTGTTCAGCGCGCGTCCCGCCTGCACGAACGGCTCGAAGATCGATCGAAACCGTTCCTCGGGGATGCCCATTCCGGTGTCCCGAACGCTGATGGTACCCATCCCATCGACTCGAGCGCATTCGATGGAGATCCTGCCACCTTCCGGGGTGAACTTCACCGCGTTCGAGACCAGGTTGAGCAGAATCTGACGCAGTTTGTCGGGGTCGGCGCGAACGTGAAGCTCGGTGCGGCACGCCTGCACGTCGAGTCGCTGCTTCTTCGCCTGCACCTGCGGAGCGACGAGCGCCTCGAGCTCCGCGAGAATACCGTCCACCGCCACGTCGGCGACCTCGAGCTCCACCTGCCCCGCGTCGATCTTGGCGAAATTGAGCACGTCGTTGATCAGCGACAGCAAATGTGTCTGACTGCGTTTGATGCGAGACAGGGCATCCCGCTGCGCCTCGGTCACCGGGCCGTGGATGCCCATGTCGAGCAGTTGCGCGTACCCGCTGATCGCGTTCAGCGGCGTTCGCAGCTCGTGGCTCATCACCGCGAGGAAGTC
>DASURJ010000470.1:0-16412 GCA_036280115.1 Gemmatimonadaceae bacterium | reverse complement strand
CAGATCAGTCTCGCGGGTAGCGTCTTCGCGCAGTTCGATCTCGACGTGTCCACCTACGACCTGATCAACGCCGATTACCTCATTGGCGTTCCCATCACGTTCCGGCGCGGTCCGTTCTCCACTCGGCTCCGGTTCTATCATCAGAGCTCGCATCTGGGCGACGAGTACATCCTCCGTGAGGACGATCCGACGTTCGAGCGCGAGAACATCTCGTTCGAGTCGGCCGAGCTCATCGTCTCGATCGACGGCGGGCCATTTCGCGTGTATGGCGGCGGCGAGTACCTGTGGCGGCGCGATCCGGAGGAGCTCGAGCGGTCCGTCGCGCACGGCGGCATCGAGCTTCGCCCCGCACGTCGCCTGCTTCGATTCGGTTCGCTGGCCGGTGCGCGCTTTCTGGCCGCGGTCGACGTGAAGTCGTCGGAACAGCAGGACTGGGACCCGGCCTTCAACGTGCGCGCGGGGTTCGAGTTCGACCGGCCGCGCGACACCGACCCGCCAAGTCGGCGGTGGGGGTTGTTCTTCGAGGCGTACAACGGCCCGTCGCCGTACGGGCAGTTCTTTCGCAAAGAGGTGCGCTGGTTCGGCGCAGGCATTCACTTCACGCTTTGATTACGGCCAACCCCTGGGACACCCTCCGTCGGCCGGTGTGACGGCCATCAGCCCTGCCGGCACACGACGCCCGTACGACGTCATCGTCATCGGGCTCGGCGCCATGGGCAGTGCGACGCTCCACACCCTCGCGCGGTCGGGGCGCCGCGTTCTGGGCATCGATCGCTTCGCGCCGCCACACGCGTCTGGTTCCTCACACGGCCGCACGCGCATCATTCGCGCGGCGTACTTCGAGCACCCAGCGTACGTGCCGCTCGTGCGTCGCGCGTACGACCTGTGGCGCGAGTTGCAGCGGCACGTGGGGAAGACGCTCTACGTGAAGACGCGCGGGCTCTCCATCGGGCCCGCGGATGGGTCGCTGGTCCGCGGTGCAATGGCGAGCGCCGATACGTTCCGCATTCCGCACCGCGTACTATCGGCGGCGGGCGTGCAGCGTCAGTTCCCCGGCTTCCAACCGCTGGATGACATGATCGGCGTGCTCGACGAGCACGCAGGCGCGCTGTTTCCCGAGACGTGCATTGCCGCGCTGCTGGCGACGGCGACACAGAACGGTGCAGAGCTGCGTCTCGAGGAGCCGGTGGTGGCGTGGGAGGCCGACGGCACGATCGTCAGGGTCCGCACGGCGTCCGCCGAGTACACCGGAGGCCAACTCGTGATCGCCGGCGGGGCATGGATGCGGCAGCTCGTTCCAGAGCTCGCGGGCGTCTTGTCGGTCGAGCGTCAGCCGGCCCACTGGTTCGAGCCGGCGTCACACCCCGAGGAGTTCAGGCCGGAGCGCTGCCCGGTCACGCTCTGGGAGTACGCCCCCGGCCGAATGTTCTACACACTACCCGACTTCGGCGATGGGCTGAAGGTAGCCGTGCACCACGAGGGGGACGTGACCGACCCGGATCGCGTCGAGCGCCGGGTCTCCGCGGACGAGGACGCGCGCGTCACGGACCTACTGCGCCGCTTCATGCCTCACGCCAAGGGGCACATCCGCGACTCCCAGGTGTGCCTCTACACGAACACGCCCGATCGTGACTTCATTGTCGACGTGCACCCGGCGTACCCGGAGCAGGTGGTCGTGGTGAGCGCCTGCTCCGGGCACGGATTCAAGTTCGCGACGGTCGTGGGTGAGATCGCATCGGAGCTCGTCGCGACGGGGACGTCGCAGCACGACGTGGCGCTGTTCAGGTTGAGTCGATTCCAATTGCAGGCAGAGACGCACTGACGCGGACCCCACGGAAAGCAAACGCCCCCGAGGAGCGGACCGCTCGGGGGCGTTGCCATTTTGGAACGCCGAATCGACCGGCGTCAGCTCACTGACACTTTTTCGGGTTGCAGTTGACCGTCGTCTGCGCCGTCGCCGATCCTCCGTCGCCAGTGACCGTCAAGGATACCGTGCCTCTTTCCCGCGGCCCGTACTCCTCGACGTGCGGTCCGGGACCCTCCCGAGTGTCGCCGTCGCCGAAGTCCCACTCGAACGACGTAATGTTCGCGGTCGATCCAGCTGTGAATGTGCAAGCGAAGCCCGAGCAGCTTTTGACGATGCTCGCAACCGGGGCCGGTGTCGGATCCGGGTCGGGGTCCGGTTCAGGATCCGGCGTCGTAGCTCCGAGACGCGTGTACAGGAGCAGGTTCGGAGTACCCGATGGCAGGCCGCTGATCTTACCGGTCGAGGCGAGCGCTTCGAGCGCATTCGTGACCGTCGCGGGGCTCGCGCCCGGATTCGCCGAGAGGTAGACGGCCGCAGCGCCAGCCACGTGCGGCGAAGCCATCGAGGTGCCGCTCATCGTCGCGGTCGCCGTATTGCTGGAGTAATACGCGGAGAGGATCGACGAGCCCGGCGCATTGATGTCCACGCAGGTGCCGTGGTTCGAGAACGATGACTTCGAGTCACTGCTGGTCGTCGATGCGACCGTTATGGCGGTCGGCGCGCTCGCGGGAGAGTAGTTGCACGCGTTCGCATTGCTGTTCCCGGCAGCAACCGCGTACGTGACGCCGGCCGCGACCGAGTTCGCCACCGCGGTATTGAGCGCAGATGAGAACGAGCCACCGAGGCTCATGTTCGCGACAGAGTTATCGTCACGATTCGCGGTGACCCAATCGATCCCCGCGATGACGCCCGAGTTGCTGCCTCTGCCGCTGCAGCTGAGCACGCGGACCGCCACCAGTTTCACCGCCTGGGCCACGCCGTACGTCGAGCCGCCGACGGTTCCGGCGACGTGCGTGCCGTGCCCGTGACAGTCGTTCGTGCCGTTGCCGTCGTTGATCGCCGTGAATCCGCTCACCGCACGACCGCCGAACTCGTTATGCGCGAGCCGAATGCCGGTGTCGATGATGTACGCCGTGACCCCTGAGCCGTCCGCGTCATAATTGTAGACGCCGTCGAGCGGGCGATCCCGCTGGTCGATCCGGTCGATGCCCCACGTTGCTCCGGTTTGTTGCCCGGCGCCGACGACCGACATGACGCCGTCCAACTCGATGGCGGCGACCCGCGGATTCCGGCGGAGTGCTTCGACCGCCGCCTCGGGCAGCCCGGCTACGGCAAAGCCTTTGAGCGCCGCGCGGTAGACGTGCGTGAGCGACCCACCGTGCGTGGCAACGAGACCGCGCGCCTGGCCCTCCGGGTCCGTCTCGTCAGCATGGAACGTGACGATGTAGTCGTTCGCTACGGCTCCGCGAGCCGCGTTCACAGTCGATGGAAGCGTCGCGGCGTCGCGAGGGGACGTCGCGTCGTGGCAACCAGCGACTCCGAGTAGCACCACGCCCAGGACGGCCGGCTTTCTCATGTTCCCTCCAGGTGGATTACGGCTTTCCCGCATGCCCAGACCGAGCGGTCCATACGTTACGTCCCTCGTTTCAGTCGTTCCAGCACCAAAATCACCGATTTCGCCCCGGACATTCGGTCGTCGTGCCCGCTCTGACCTACCGATAGCGAACGCCGCCAACCATCATCGGCAGCGGTTGTTCTTCGAACGAGGACTCATGTCGATCATTCGATTGGCGGCTCGGGCAACCGCCGGATCCGTCGTAAGTCTATTGCTCGTCGCGACTTCGCCACCGTGTGCCGGTGCGCAGGAGCCGCGCGCGTGGGGCGACGCTCGCACTGATCCGCTCGAGTTCCACACCTTCTCCATCGCCGCCGTGGACCCGCGAACGGGCGAAGTGGGCGTCGCCGTTACCACCCGAGTGCCATGTGTGGGGAATGGCGTCCCGTGGGTACGTGCCGGAGTGGGTGCGGTCGCCACGCAGGCGAACACGCGCACGGACTACGGTCCGATGCTGCTCGACGCACTCGCGAGGGGTGAGGAGCCGGATCAGGCGCTCGCTCGCGCGCTAGCCGCTGACTCGCAGGCGGTCTCGCGGCAGGTCGGCGTGATCGCGGTGACCGGGAAGAGCGCGCAGCACACGGGGCGAACGAACAGTGCGTGGGCAGGGAACCGCGCCGGTCGCAACTACGTGACGCAGGGGAACCTGCTCGTGGGCCCCGAAGTGCTCGACGCCGTGGCCGCGTCGTTCGAGGCGAGCGAGGGGACGCCACGGCATCTCGCCGACCGGCTGATCGACGCACTCGCCGCAGGGCAGGCGCGGGGCGGTGATGCGCGGAAAGGGCGCGCGCAATCGGCGGCCGTGATCGTCGCCGATGCGCGACCCGGCCGCTCGCGCCGTCCGGACGGCGTCACGGCCAACATCAACGTCTGCGAGCACCCGGCGCCCGTTGCCGAGCTGCGCCGGGTCTACAACACGATCTCGCAGACGTTAGGCTACCGCACGCTGCAGCAGTACGCCGGCAGCGACGTCTGGCAGCTCAAGGTCATGCTGAACGCGCTCGGTCACTACCGGCCGAGCGAGACGCCGCTTCGCCGGGATGTCCCGGACGCGCTCGTTTACACGAGCGAGGCGGTGGCGGCGGTGGACGCGTTCCGCGCCGCGGAGCGGCTGTCGCTTCCGGCGTTAGGCACGCCGGCCGGGCTGGTCGATGACGATACGGTCGCGAGACTCTGGGCAGCGCTCGCGAGAGCGGGGAAGGCGGATGCGGTGAAGCAGGCGTTGCTGGAGGCGACGGGGGTGAGGCGATAGCTGATAGCTGATAGCTGATAGCTCATTTCCGCCCCACACGCTATATAGCACTCATGTCATCCGCCATCGGCGACGGCAGCACTCCGCGCGCGCTCACCGCGCCCGTGGACTCCGCGCGCGTCGTGCTGGACCGGCAGCGCGACCGTGCCGAGCGCATGCTCAACCGGGCGCGGCTCATCGTGCTCGTGCTCCTCGGCGTCGCCGCCCTCATCTACGCGCCAAGCCTCACGCCGGCGCTCAACCGCGTCAACGTCGCGGTCCTCATCCCGATCTTCGCCTGGACGCTCCTGCAAGGAGAGCTGTTCTACCGGCGGCCTCGGCTGCCGTCATGGATCGGCGTGGTGAACCCCGTGGCCGACATCGCCGCCGTCACCGCGATCATCGGCGGCTATGCGTTCGCGCAGTCGGCGACCCTCGCGCTCAAGACGCCGATCTTCCTCATGTATTTCGTCATCCTCGCGGCGCTCCCCATCGCCGCGTCCACGCGAAAGGCTGCCGCCGTCGCGTGTATGGCACTCGGATGTTACGGAGCGCTGCTGTTCTACTTCTATACGACCGGCCGGCTCGAGACGGTGCTCAATCCGGTGGTGGCGAGCGAGGCCGCACGAGTGTCACCGCTCGACGAAGGTGCCAAGCTGCTGCTCCTCGCCGTCGCGGGCGCCATCGCCGCCTACGCGACGAACTGGCAGGAGCGGCTCGCCACGAGCTTCTCCCGCGCGACCGAGGAGCGCGAGCAGCTGGAAGCACGACTCGCGCGCGCGCAGCTCCAGAGCTTGCGGCTGCAGCTCAACCCGCACTTCCTGTTCAACACGCTCAATACCATCAACGCGCTCATCGGTACCGACCGGCGTGCCGCCGAGCGCGTCATCTCCGGATTGAGCGAGCTGCTCCGCATGTCGCTGAGCACCGCGAGCGAGCAGGAGGTCACGCTCGCGCGCGAGTTGGACCTGCTCGCGCACTACATTGAGATTCAGCAGATCCGCTTCCAGGACCGTCTCACCGTGCGATTCCAGATCGATCCCGATGCTCGCTTCGCGCTCGTTCCGAACCTCGTGCTGCAACCCCTCGTCGAGAACGCGATCCGCCACGGCATTGCCCCGCGCGCCGCGCCCGGGCACGTCCTCGTGACCGCGCGTTGCCGAGGGAACCGACTCGACCTCAGCGTCGTTGACGACGGTGTTGGGGAGAGCTCGAGTGTCGAACATCGCGATGGCGTCGGCCTGGGAAACACCCGCGCTCGCCTGCTGTCGTTGTATGGCGCCGATCATCGGTTCGAGGCGGGGACGCCCATGGGCGCCAGCGGATTCGCGGTGACGATCGAGATTCCGTATCGCACGGACCCGTTGCCGAAGGAGCTCGCTCGGCGCGAGTCGGAGGGTGAGGTGCTCGTATGACTCGCCAGGACGCGGCGTCGCCCGTCCGGACGCTGATCGTCGACGACGAGCCGCTCGCGCGCGCCCATCTGCGGTCGCTCCTGCGCGAGCGCGCGGACGTCGATGTCGTCGGCGAGTCGGGTGACGGCCGGTCGGCGATCGACCAGATTCGTCGCCTAACGCCCGATCTCGTCCTCCTGGACATCCAGATGCCCGAGCTCGACGGGCTGGAGGTCATCCGCGAGGTTGGTGCGGCGAAAATGCCGGCGGTCGTGTTCGTGACCGCGTACGACGAGCATGCCCTCGCCGCGTTCGAGGTGCACGCCTTCGATTACATCCTGAAGCCGGTGAGCCGCGAACGGTTCACGCAGGCCATCGACCGCGTGGTGGGACTCATCCGCACCGAGTCGTCGGCGGGCGACCGGCCGCTGGAGGCGCTGATCGAGGCCATGCGGACCGAGCGCAGCGCGCTCGACCGCATCGCCGTCAAGGCCGACGGGCGGGTCGTCTTCATCCGCGTGAGCGACATCGACTGGATCGAGGCCGACGACGACCTCGTGCGCATCCATGTCGGAAAAATGGTGCATCCGCACCGCAGCACGTTGACGCACCTCGAGGACCGGCTCCCGTCATCGAAGTTCCTCCGGGTTCACCGATCGACGCTGGTCAACGTCGATCGCATCCGCGAGATCCAACCGTGGTTCCAGGGAGACTGGGTGCTGATCCTGAACGACGGGACGCGGCTGCACTCGGGCAAGAGCTATCGCGGTAAGGTACGAGAGTACATCGAGCGGTTGACGTAGCGCCGCTCGCCGAACGGTTCGAGCCGTTCACCGTTCGACTGGTGCCCCTCGCCGAGGCCGTGTTGTCGCGGTCCGCAGGGAGACGAACGTTTCCCCCGGATGGCATCCGTGCCGCAGTCGTTCGCGCCGCGAGCCATCACATTCCCGGCGGCACGCGGTACACCAACGCGGGCCCCACGATCGTGAGCGATTGACGGAGGAGTTATGCGCGTTGCGCGTCTGTGGCTACTTGCGGGTGCGGCAATGGTTGGCGGGTGCGGTGGTGGTGACGGAGACCCACCGACCGGAAACGGAAACCCGGTGTTTACGTCGGTATCGGTCGATCCAGCGAATCCGACAGTGATCGTTGGACTCACGACGCAGCTCACCGCGACCGCGAAGAACCAGAACGGCGGCAACATGTCCGGAGCGACGTTCGCGTATCAGTCGAACAACCAGTCGATCGCGACCGTCACCAACACCGGGGTCGTGACCGGCGTCGCTGCCGGCACCGTCCGCGTCGTGGTCACGGGGACGATCGGTGGAGTGTCCAAGACGGCGAACGTCGACGTGAGCGTCGCAGAGGCCGGTCCGACCGCTTCGGTCACGGCGACGGCGAGCAGTCAGTTCGATCCACGACAGGTCGCGATCACTCGGCAGGGGACGGTCACGTGGAACTTCAACCTCCTGCATAACGTGACGTTCGACAACGTCCCGGGCGCCCCGGCGAACATCACCGACAAGGGCACCGGGTCGGAATCCCGCCAGTTCAACACGGCCGGGACGTTCACGTACCACTGCACGATCCATAGCGGTATGAACGGGACCGTCGTGGTGAAGTGATGTGCGTCGCGCGACCCGCGCCGGCCGCGCATTGCGGCGGACCGGCGCTGACACCCGTTGGGTCGCATGGTCGGAGGAAGGGTGGTTCGCTGCACGGACCAATCATCGCACACCTGCTGGGCCTGCTCGTGCCAACCGTCGGTGCGAGCGTGACGGTGCCGACCGTGCTCCACGCACAGGGGCGAGAGCTGGAGCGCTACGGTCCCGGATCGGCCGAGGCGAGGATCATGTTGTACTACTCGTCGACTGTCGCATTCTCGCCCCTCGGCGCACCGCACGCGGTGGGCACGCGCGTCGACGGCGAACGGCGCTTCGAGGGTGCCGTCGAGTTCTCGTTCCTCCCGCCCCTCTCGGAGAAGCAGCGCACGGCGGGATCCGACAAGCCCGAGGCAACGAACCTCGCGCCACTGTTCGTGCGGCCGAGGGTGAGCGCGCGACTTCCGGGCGACGCTTCCATCGAGGTGAGCTGGATCCCTCCGGTGCGCTTCTTCGACGTGAAGGCGAACCTGTTTGCGGGGGCGATCTCGCGCGCGTTCACGGTGACGTCCACGATGTCGGTGGTGCCTCGCGTGTCGTTCGTGGCCGGTCGCGTGGAGGGACCGATCACCTGTAACCGCGAGACGGCGGAAGAGGGCAACGCGGCGCTCGCGACGTATTACGCGACCGTCTGCTACGGGAACGACAGCAACGACTTCTTCGAGCCGCGTCATCTCTCGGGGGAGCTGCTCCTGACGCGCAGGACGTCGGGAGCCCGCTGGCTGCCGTACGTGTCTGCCGGGGCGCGCGCCGAGCGTACGCGCTTCGATGTGGGCGTGATTCGCCGTGACGGGTCGCGCGATACCGACCAACCCATTCTCGAGGTGAAGACGACGCGCGGTTTCGGGACGGCCGGCGCGTCGTGGTTCGGCGTCCCGCGAACGCGCCTCGCGGCCGAGCTGTACTACGCCCCGGGCAGCGTGCTCACGGTACGTGGGCTGGCCGGTGTTCGCCTGTGGTGATCCAATGCGTGCATCCTCGCTCCTGGCATGGCGCCAAGGTTGCCGTGGTCGCCGTGATCTCTCTGGCAGCGTTAGGCTGTGTCGATTTCGACACGCCGGTCGATCCGAGTGGCGGCGCTCCGGACGAGCTGGTGGCAGTGCCGTCCTTCGCGGCTGACATCGTGCCGATCTTCGAGAAGCGGTGCTCGCTTGGCGGGTGTCACTCGCTCGCGACTCGTCAGGCGGGGCTCGCGCTGACGCCTGACGCGGCGTACGACGCGCTCGTGGGCGTGCCATCCGCGCTGGTGGCGGGGCAGGTGCGCGTGCGCCCGGCGGACGCTGCGGGCTCGTGGCTCGTGACGATGATCGGTCCCGACGACGCCGCGCGTCTGGGGTTCAGTCGCATGCCGCTCGCGACGCAGCCGCTCACGGCGAATCAGATCGGGAACATCGTCCGCTGGATCGAACAGGGGGCGTTGAGGAACTGATGGACTCCGGCCCCGCTCGGGACGGCCGACCTTCGGTGTCCGGTTCGGCGAGAGCTGGCCGGCGACGGCAGGGCGCGTTCGACGGTCTGGGCAACAGCCTCGACAGTCGGCTCGAGTGGCTGACCCAACTCGGCCCTGACCCCATCCGCCTGACGCCAGGCAACGTGATGGTCTCGATGTCGGTACGATGGCTCGGCGGATTGATCGTCCGCGGGACGTTCGAGAACGTGCGGGGAATGATTCACGTGCCGAATGACGCGGCCTCCGCGGCTGTGACTGTGGAGATCGCCGCCGACAGCGTGCGGACGGGGATCTCCCTCCGCGATCGGCACCTGCGCGGTGCGCTATTCCTGGACGCGGCCCACCACCCGGTGATCACGTTCCGCGGCGGCGACATCATGCGCTGGCCGACGCACATCGCGGTGCCGGGCTCGTTGACGATCCGTGGCGTGACGCGCACCGAGGAGCTCCGCTGCGCACTCGAGCACGCGGACAGCCAACGACACCTGGTCGGCGATGTCACACTCTCTCGCCGCGCCTACGGGGTTGGCGTTCCGCGAGGGATCCGGAGGCTCGATCCGCTGTTCATGGTCATCGGCGACGAGGTACGCATCTCGGTTCGCGTCACCCTCTGAACTACGAGAACTACGCTGGTCGCTGTTAGCTGGAACTGGCTGCTGCAGGACTACAGGGACTACGCTGGTCGCTGTTAGCTGGAACTGGTTGCTGCGGGGTGAACGGCTCCCAAGGACGCCGGTGTGGGCAGAATCTGGGTTTCCGACCGGGCGACTTGACTCATCTCTGAGCTCGGGCGCAATGGTAGGCTCGCCTGCGGGATGGAAGGATGCCGCACGGTCCAGCGGGAGCGCGTAATCCTCTCGCATGACCGATGAGCCCGAATTCGACGCCTGGGCGCTCACCGTCCCGCCCGAGATCACCACCGACACGATCTGGCGGACGCCGGCGTACCGGTTCTCGCTGTACCTCATGTTCTGCGCGCAGGCGGATCTCCGTTGGATTGGGCGTCACCCATCCACGCGCGCGCTCGCCGACCAACTCCTCCGGGCAGTGGGAGGGATCAGCGCCAACCTCGACGAGGGGTACAGTCGCTCGAGCGGACGTGAGCGGGCGCACTTCTATGAGTACGCCCTTGGGTCCGCACGCGAGGCGCGAGGCTGGTACTACAAATGCTCGATGGCACTACCGCCAGAGATCACGGCGGCCCGCCTCGCGAGACTGAGCCGGGTCGTAAGAATTCTGACGGCGGTCATCCCCCGAGAACGCCAACGGATCGGCATGTGGCGTCCTCGCCGCGACGAAGGCGACTGAGCATCGCAACCCTACTACCCTGCAGCAACCAGTTCCAGCTAACAGCGACCAGCGTAGTCCTTGTAGTCCTGCAGCAACCCGTTCCAGCTAATTAACAGCGACCAGCGTCGTCCTGGTTTGGTCGATCAGGCGTCGTACGCAGGTTCGGTTTCCACTCGGCCGCGCGCTGCGACGGGCCAACTGGTCTCGACGATGGAGTCGCGGACTCCGTAGATGACGTCGTTGAGATGCACGACCACGCAGACGTGGTTCGGGATGATGCGCACCTGATCGCCCACCTGCGGGTCCCATCCCGAGTCGCCGAGGTCGAGGATGCCGTGCTCCTCCGACATCCGCGAGACGACCACGGTCGGGTGATCCATCACGACGCCGAACCCTTCGCCGGCCGCGCCACGCAACGGCTCCCGGCCTAACGCCTTGGAGCCCGCGTCGATCACCGCCTGGCCGGGCACCGCGCGACTCACCACCGTCGCCAGCACCGTCAGTGCGCAATCCTCCCACGCGCACGCGCCCACCTCGGCCGTCGTCCGATCGTTGTAGACGTACGTGCCGGGCCGCACCTCCGTCACGCCGGGCACCTCGTGCATGCGCCAGGCGGTCGGGGTCGAGCCGCCGCTCACGACGCGCGGGTGCACGCCGGCGCGGTCCAGCTCGGCGATGTACGTGGCGAGGTCGGCGCCGAGCTTCTCGAGGTGCGCATCCTGCTCCTTCACGTGCTCGCGTATGTGACCGGGGTAGAACGCGATCCCCGCGTACTGGAGCGGTGGATGCTGCAGCACCTGGCGCGCGAGTGTGATCGCGTCCGCGGGCGTCTGCACGCCAACACGGTGCATCCCGAGGTCGATTTCGATGTACACGTCGAGCTCGCGTTGCGAGACCTTGGCGGCGGCAGCCAGCTGACCGAGCGCGGCGGCCGAGTCGAGCGCGACCGTGAGCTTGACTTGGTGCGGGATGTACATCACGCGCGCGAGCTTCGCGGCACCGACGAGCGGGTATGCGAGGAGGAGATCGTGGGACACGTCCCCCATTACTTCGAGCTCGCGTGGCGTCGCGCACGTCAGGCCCACAGCGCCGAGCCGGATCTGGTCGGCGGCGATGCGCGATGACTTGTGGGTTTTCACGTGGGGACGCAGCGACAAGCCGTGAAGGATGCAATACGACGCCATCCGGTCGAGGTTGTGCGCGAGCCGGTCGAGATCGACGACCGCCGCGGGCGTCTCGAGCGCGGACAGCTGCTTCGGCGGCTCGCCGGGGTCGAGTGTCGGAAACGCCGCGCGCCGCTGAGAGGGTGATCGCTTCATGACTTGCGGGATTGAATGACTCGAGTGCACCGCATGCGCCAATGACAGCCGTCGAAGGCAACGCGGAACGTCGAGGCAATATGCCTCGCCGCACAGCCGCTGTCAGGGCGGCTGCCACCCTCCTCACGAGGTTGCGAAACGCCGGTCCCGGTGGCAGGTGGGGTGGAGCCCCGCCACCGCTGGCCACGTGGCCGCGATCGTCGGGGAAATGACGCCACCGAGGCCGCCGGCGGCCGGTCGAGCATCAGATTACAGACCAACCACTACCTGATCGCCCGGCACACAGAAAGCCGGGCTCGAGGGTGTCGCGTGCTCGCGGTCAGTCGTTAGGCGGCGCCATCGATCCTTCCGGGACATCAGCCTGAGGGAAAGCTCCTCTCGCCCGACGGTGAAAGAGAGGGAAACGGCTCCCGGGAATCGCCACGTACCTCCGGAGGCAGTTCCCACCATCAATTCATGGCTCTGGCGCGAGGGCGGGTCCCGGCCTCGGACAGATTCCTCTCATCCCCCTCATCTCCTCATCCGTTCCCCCCTTCTGGATGCCGGCCGCACAAGGAAGGGAGCCACGCGCGATCCGCGCACGCGACGCTTCGCTCCCGGCAGTCGGTCGCGGCGCCGAATAACGACCTACGCCAATCCCCTCGGCCGCACTGCTCGCTCGCAGATCCCGAGCGCAACGTCAACGAGGAGGGCCAGCAGCGCCGCCGGGATGGCGCCCGACAGGATGAGCGACGCATCGGACAGCGCGAGTCCCGTCACGATCGGTTCGCCCAGACCTCCCGCGCCGATGAAGGCCGCGAGCGTGGCGGTCCCGACGTTGAGGACGGCCGCCGTACGAACGCCCGCCATGATCGACGGCACTGCGAGCGGAAGCCGCACGTCTCGGAGTACCTGAACCTCCGTCATACCGAGGGCGGTGGCCGAGCTCACCGCCGGTGGGTCGGCGTCGCGCACGCCCGAGTACGTGTTGCGAACGATCGGATACAAGGAATAGACGAACAGGGCAACGAGAGCGGGCACCACGCCAATCCCGAGGAGCGGGATCATGAATGCGAGCAGCGCGATCCCCGGGATCGTCTGCAATACGCCAACGGCGCGGACCACCGGTTCCGCGATCGATCGCCGCCGCTCGAGCGCGAGGCCGAGCGGAATCGCGACGAGCGCCGCGACCACGAGTGAGGTCGCCGATAGGACGAGGTGCCGAAATGTGCGCCGGGCGAGCGCGGCGCGGTCATCGATGATCGTGCGAACGAATGACCGGCGACCTGAGGCCCGATCTCCGGCCGCCGCAGCGCGCGCACTCGCCGCCTGACGCACCAGCCCGAGCGAATCGAGCGCGTCGCGAGCCACGGCCGCGACGGGAACGCCATCGACCTCGAGTCGCCGATTGAGCGAGCGCATGAAGCGATCGTCGATCCGCCCACTCAACTCGGTGAGCGCCGCGATCGCCGCCGCGTTCTCTCGAGCGAGTGCGGGACCCACAACCGCTGCCGCCTGGTACGGGGGAAAGAACTCGCGGTCGTCCTCCAGCACCACCAGGTCGTACCGCGCAATGAGTCCGTCGGTGGAATAGCCGTCAATGATATCCACGTCGCCTGACGCGAGCGCCTGGTACTTCACGGCGGCGAGGAGCGGGCGAACTTCGCGGAATCGAAGCCCGTATGTCCGCGACAGCCCCGGCAGCCCGTCGTTCCGCCCGATGAAGTCCGCGGTGAAGCCCGCGCGTAGCGTGGGCGCCACCCGGGCCAGATCCGAGAGCGTTCGGAGCGCATGTCGCGTCGCGGTTTCGCGCCTGACGCTGATCGCGTACGTGTTCTCGAACCCGAGCGGCGGAAGCCAGCGAACCCCGTAGCGACCGTGGAACTCTGTCGACACGTGGTTGAACGCGGCAAGCGGCGTGCGCCTTACCGTGTCACCGAGGATCGCGAGGAGCCCGGTGCCGGTGTATTCGGGGTAGACGTCGATCGCATCCGTCCGCAGTGCCGAGAACGCGATCTCGGTAGCCCCCAATCCGGGGCGTCTGTCCACGCGCACCCCGCGCGCCTCGAGGAGCTGCGCGAACATCTCGCAGAGAATGTACGATTCGCCGAACGGTTTCGATGCGACGACGACCTGTCGCGTCGGCGCCCCTTGGGCGAGCGCCAAACCTGCCGCGACCACCATGCCTAACGCGCCGAGTGTGCCGGCCATCACGAGACCAGGCGGTGGCGCACGCCTGACATCTGGACGAGCCGCGCTACGTAGTCGGTGCCCGGGTGATCGATCAGCTCGCGACTCGGCGCGATCTGCTCGATGCGGCCGGCGCGCATCACGGCGATCGTGTCGGCCAGGCGCGCCGCCTCCGCGAGGTCGTGCGTGACGAGCACGCACGTGACCGGACGCTCTCGCCGGATCGCGAGGAACATCCCCTGCAACTCGGCGCGGATGATGGCGTCGAGGGCGCCGAACGGCTCGTCGAGGAGCAGCACTGCCGGGCGCGCCGCGAGCGCCCTCGCCATCGCGACGCGCTGCCGCTGTCCTCCCGAGAGCTGGCGCGGGTAGCGCGCATCCAGGAAGCCGTCACCGAACCCCACGAGCGCGAGTGCGTCCGAGGCGAGCGCACCCGCGTTCGGTGCACCGAGCAGCCGCGGCACGAGCTCGACGTTCCGGCGCACCGTCCAGTGCGGCAGGAGCCCGCCTTCCTGCAGCACGTACCCGATACGGCGTCTGAGCGCGATGGCATCGGCGTGCCGCACGTCGGTGCCGTCGACGACGATTACGCCCTCATCAGGGTCGACAAGGCGGTTGAAGCAGCGAAGGAGGGTGGTCTTCCCCGACCCGCTCTCGCCGACGAGCGCGACACATTCGCCGGCGCCGACGGCGAGCGATACGCCCGCGAGCGCGTCGACACTGCCGCTCGCAGTTCGGTAACGCTTCGTGACGTCGCGGGCGGAGAGAACCACGCTACCACCACCCCAGGACCTTCCACCATCCAGCGCCTAACGTGCTCCAGATCGCGATCGTCGTCACCGACGCGATGAACCCGTAGCGCCACCACTCGCGCTGCGTCACGTATCCGGCGCCGAAGTAGATCGGCGCGTGCGTCGTGCCGTAGTGCGTGAGCGACGCGCTCAGGTTCGAGAAGTACGCGAGCGACAGCGCGGCCAGTGCGGGCGGCGCGCCCGCCGCGATCATCACGACCAGGAACGGCGTGAACATCGCCGTCACGTGCGCCGTGATGCTCGCGAAGCCGTAGTGCGCGTAGAAGTACACGAGGAGCAGCACTGCGAGTGCCGCGCCCCACGCCCACCCCACAGTGAACTGCGCGGACGACTCGGCGAACCACCGCGTGATGCCGGTCTCGCTCAAGGCCGCCGCCATCTGGACCAGACCGCCGTACCAGATGAACACGTCCCACGCCGAGCGCTCGCCGATCACGTCGTCCCAGGTGAGGACGTTCGTGAGCAGGAGACCGCACACGCCCACGAGTGCCACAACGGCGTAGTGGATGCCGTGAAACCGCGTCGTCATCCAGAGCCCTGCCACGGCGAGAAACAGGAGCAGCATGATGCGCTCGCCGCGCGACATCCGCCCCATGCGTCCGAGCTCGTGGGCAGCGAAGGAGGCAGCGCCGGGCGTCTGCCGGACCTCCGGCGGATAGAGCCGATGGAGCAGGAGCGGTACGAGAAGCAATGACAGGAGTCCCGGAACGACGCCGGCAATGAACCACCGCGCGTACGTGAGCTCGACGTTGGCGACATCGCTCGCGAACCGGGCGATGATGACGTTCGACGCCTGCCCGGTGAGGAACATCGCGCAGGCAATGACGTCGCACTGATACACGGTCGTCATGAGGTACGCGCCGAGCCGCCGCCGCGTGGGTCCCGGCGTCGAGTCGTACGCCTCGGCGAGGCTCTTCGCGATCGGAAAGACGATCCCACCCGCCCGCGCCGTGTTCGACGGGATGAGTGAGGCGAGCAGGGTGTCCGTGCCGACGAGTGCGTACGCGAGCCCGATCGAGCGATGCCCGATGGCGCGAATGAAGACGAACGCGATGCGTCGCCCGAGGCCGGTCTTCACGACGCCGCGCGAGATGAAGAATGCGCAGAGCACGAGCCAGACGATCGGGTCGGCGTAGCCGCCGAGCGCCTGAGCGGGTGGCAGCGTTCCGGTGACGGCGATGGCGGTGACGCCGAGGAACACGACTCCGCTCGCCGCCATCGGGCGGACGATCGACCCGACGATGGTGCCGAGGAAGATCGCGAGCAGGCGCCACGAGGCTTCGGTGATCCCGGCCGGGCGGGGAGCGGCGAGAATGACGATGATTGTCAGAGCGACCGCGCCCCATCGAAGAGCCAAATCGCGGGCGCCGAGGACTTCGGGGGCGCCGTGGCCATCGCCCGGGGAACGGATCGGCCCAGGGGGCGGGGAAATGCTTGCGCCCGGCGAATCGGCGGGTCGTTTTGCTTCGGGCGGGGCGGGGGTGGCTGTCATCGGGCCCGAATATGCGGGCGGGATGGCCGGCTGGCTAACTCTCGGCTCCGAGCCTCATCGCGGCTCCGAGCCTCATCGCGGCTCCGAGCCTCATCGCGGCTCCGAGCCTCATCGCGGCTCCGAGCCTCATCGCGGCTCCGAGCCTCATCGCGGCTCCGAGCCTCATCGCGGC
>DASURJ010000469.1:0-21192 GCA_036280115.1 Gemmatimonadaceae bacterium | reverse complement strand
AACAACGCTGGTTGCTGTTAGCTGGAACTGGTTGCTGCAGGGTGAACAGCTTTCCGGGACGGTGGCGTCCCGAGCGGCCGTTACCCCGCAGCAACCAGTTCCAGCTAACAGCTAACCAGCGCTGTTCTTGTAGTCCTGCGGCAACCAGTGCCAGCTAACAGCTAAGCAGCGTAGTCCTGTAGTTCACCCGAAAGAGCGATACCCTCTCGCCTGTTCGATCCGCCATAGTTCTCCCTAGCAACGGCGCCCGAGGGCGCCCGAACCAGGGAGAACACCATGGCCGGACCGTCCACCGACTCGCCCTCCGCCGGCGTGCTCGAGTCGCTCTCGAACGACCTCGCCGGCGCCGTCGAGCGCGCGGGTCAATCCGTCGTCGCCATTCACGCCCGCCGACGCATCCCTTCCAGCGGCGTCCACTGGCGTCCCGGTATCATCGTCGCCGCGCATCACACCATCCAGCGCGACGAGGACATCACCATCTCGCTCGCGGACGGCTCATCGCTCGCCGCGACGCTCGCCGGTCGCGACCCCTCGACGGACCTCGCCGTGCTGAAGGTCGATGGCATCACGGCACCCGTGGCCCGTCAGGCGGACGCCACCGGTGTTCGCGTCGGCGCCCTGGTGCTCGCCCTCGGGCGGCCCGGACCTGCCGTCACGGCGAGCCTGGGTGTCATCAGCGCCGTGGGCGGCGAGTGGCGAACGTGGCACGGCGGCACCATCGACCGGTTCGTTCGGCTCGACATCTCGATCTACGACGGGTTCTCCGGTGGCCCGCTCGTCGACGCCGCGGGCCGGGTCCTGGGGATCGATACCTCAGGGCTCTCGCGCGGGGCCGCACTCGCCATTCCGGCGGCGACCGTGAATCGCGTCGCCGACCAGCTCCTCACGGAAGGACGCATCGCGCGCGGGTACCTCGGCCTCGGCATGCAGGCCGTCCGGCTGCCCGCCGCGCTCGTCGAGCGGCTCCGCCTGCCTAACGACGTTGCCCTCATGGTCGTCAGCGCCGAGCCCGGCGGACCGGGCGACAAGGCCGGCGTGCTCATCGGCGACATTCTCGTTGCCGTCGACGACACCAACGTCTCCGACCCGGCGGAGCTGATCGCGCTCCTCGGCGCAGGCAAGGTAGGAACCACGGTCACGGCGCGACTCGTTCGCGGTGGCGAACCCACGACGGTGTCGATCACCATTGCCGAGCGTCCGAGCCAGCGGTCAGCGCGGAGGGGACGGTGACATCCGAACCACTCGCTGAAGCGCTGGCCGATCTGGCTGACACCCTGCGTCGTAGCACGGTCGAAGTGCGGACCGGGGGGGCTGGGGTGGGGTCCGGCGTCATCTGGACCGGCGATGGCCTCGTCGTCACCAATGCCCACGTTGCCCGCAGCGATACGGCAACGCTCGTCCTCGCGGACGGCCGAGCGCTGGGTGGCCGCGTGACGGCGCGCGACCGGCACCGCGACCTCGCCACGATCGCGATTGCGGGCGGGCACGACGTGCCAGGGCTCGTCCCGGCGATGATCGGGCATCCCTCGACGCTCCGAACGGGCGACCTCGTCGCGGCCCTCGGCAATCCGTTAGGCATCACCGGCGCGCTCGCGATAGGCGTGATTCACGCGCTCGAGCCCGGGCGGACCGGACGGCCCCGCTGGATCCGAGCGGACATCAGGCTCGCGCCCGGCAACTCCGGCGGCCCGCTGGCCGACGCGCGCGGACGCGTCATCGGTGTGAACGCCATGATCGTGAACGGCCTCGGGATCGCGGTGCCCGTGACGACGGTTGCCCGCTTCCTGAGCGACGCGGGCTTCCGCCAGGACGCGACGGAGTGGCGCGCGGCGTGATTCGCACGCTCGTTGCCGCCGTGTCGCCCGTCGTCCGCGCCGACATCGCGGCGCTCCTCGAGCGAAACCCGGCGATCACCGTCGTGGCGACGAGCGCTGGCGACGCACTCGCCGACGACGTCGAGTCGCACGAGCCGCAAGTCGTGCTGCTGGTCGCGGACGCCGACGCCGACGCGCTGTCGCCGGCCGCCCTGTCGCGCCTGACGCTGTCCCCGGACGCGGCGTCGCGCGCGCCGGCCATCGTCGTGCTCGCGAACGACACGTCCACCACCTGGGTCAGCGAAGCGCTTCGCGCCGGCGTCAGAGGCATCGTCACGAGCGATGCGACGCCATCCGAGATCGTGACGGCCGTCGAGGCGGCAGCAGCCGGGCTCGTCACCCTGCCCGCCGACGTTGCGGCCGCGCTCGTCTCGGTCAGTCGCCCGGCAAACGTGGTGCGCGCGCCCGCCGATACGGCTCAGCCACTGACCCGCCGCGAGCTCGAAGTGTTAGGCATGCTCGCCGAAGGGCTGGCGAACAAGAACATCGCGGCCCGGCTCGGTATCTCCGAGCACACCGTGAAAACGCATGTCGCGTCGATCCTCGCGAAGCTCGATGCGTACTCGCGCGCCGAGGCCGTCGCCGTGGGTGTGCGTCGCGGGCTCATTCTCTTGTAGACCGTCACCAACCGAGGGCCGGTAGCCTGGCCTTTGCGTAGAGTCCGGTCGTGATGACCTCGCGACTCCTCCACCTGACGACGATGCTGCTCCTGCCGGGACTGCTGCTGCCCGCCGCTCGAGGAGCAGGCCAGGCGCCGCCCCCACCTGACTCGGCACGCGACACGACCGCCGAAACGACCGCTCAGCGTGCGCGCATTCTCACGGGTACGTGGGAGGGCGTCATCCGGCTCGACTCCGCATGGCAGCTTCCGGAACGCGCGTCGGCGCGGTCGACGGCTGCACGTGTCCGCTTCCAGCCGGTCGGTAACGCGCCGTCCCCCGTCATGAGCTCGCGATCCGTCCATCCCGGGACATTCGAGATCGAGTTCGACCGGTTCGGCTTCACGTTGTCCACTCGCGATGCGCTCGGCTGGTCGGTACGAGGCGACTCGATGCGCGCGGTGCTGAATCCAGCGGTCAGCCACGGCACGGTCGAGTTGCACGGGGTGTTTCGCGGTGACACGATCGTCGGCCAATGGCGCTACCTGTCGGACCCCGGTGGAGCGAGGGGAACGTTCGTCCTCCGGCGGGCCGCCTCTGGGGCCCAGGACGCGCACGCCACCGTGCGCGGTGACATGCACGCCCTGGGTTCCGATCCCCGCCCCGTCGAGGTTCGCCTACATGCCCCAGCTGACGCTGAAGATGGAGTATCCACCCGACACGGGTCCGGTCACGTTGGTGTTCCCGAGCGCACGGTAGCGAAGCCCGGGCCCGGCGCTGGCCATTCGCCATTCCACCGGTGGTGAGTCGCGTGACGCTCTGCTTGCTCACCGATATCGTGAAGATGTCCGCGGCGGCGTACGCGATGTCACGTCCGTTCGCCGACCAGGCCGGATCCCGCTCGACGATCGCGTCGTTGGTCAGCCGAGTGACGTCCGTGCCATCGACCCCAACCGTGTAGAGGTCGGTCTGACCGGCAATGGTCGCGGTGAACGCGATGCGTGACCCGTCGGCCGAGAGCGCAATGTTCTCGATGGTCCCGTTGTCGAGCGAGTGGACCGGCTGCTGGTTGGTGCCGTCGCTGTTCATCGTGTAGATCGCGCGCGTCCCGAATCGGTCGCTCACGAACGCGATCCTGCGCACCGTTCGCGCCGCGCGCGCGACCTGGTCGGGTGCGGGATCGGTCGTTAGGCGGACGAGCCCGGTGCCATACATCTGGTGGGGTTGAGTGTCGATGGCAGGGCCGTTGCGGCCGGTCGTTCAGCGCGCTCCCTTCGACGCGTGGAGGAGCCGGCCTTCCCGCACGACGATGTCGGGGATCGCATCCACGTCGGCGCCGGTGGTGCGGAAGTTCACGATGCACGCACGCAACAGGAACTGGTCGCCGATCACGGCATTGGAGAGATAGACCGCCCCACCCTCCTGCAGCCGTGTGAGCAGGTCCGTGTTCAGCTCGTTGAGGTACCGGTCGCGATCGGTCGCGGCAACCGACTCGGCGAGATTGGCCGGGACGTAGCGGAACGTTGCGATGCTCAGGCCGCAGGTCACGGCCTCGAGCTCCGGATGGGCTCGGACGCGGTCGAACATGCGGCGGGCCAGCGCGATGTCGTCGGCAATGAGCTTCACGTGGCCCGCTCGGCCGATCTGGCGGAACGCGAGCCACACCTTGAGCGCGCGGAACCCGCGCGAATTCTGCGGTCCCCACTCGAAGAAGTTGATGGGCGGGTCTTCCGCGAGACCGTGGAAGTGATAGTAGGACGGGCGATACGAGAACGCCGCGAGCAGCGCCGCCGGCTCCCGGACGAGCACGCACGCGGCCTCGAGCGGCGCGTAGAGCCACTTGTGCGGATCGACGGCGACGGAATCGGCCTCGCCTAACGCGGTGAGGTCGGCGGGAACGCCAGGCACCCGCGCCGCCGGAGCCCCGTACGCCCCGTCCACATGGAACCAGACCCCCTCCTCGCGGCACAACGCCGCGATCTCGGGTAACGGATCGATGGCGCCGGTCGCCACTGAGCCCGCCGTGCCCACGACGAGGAACGGACGAAACCCCGCACGGCGATCGGCGTGAATGCGTTCGCGGAGCTTGTCCGTCCGCATTCGCAGCCCCGAGTCTACCTCGATCCAACGGATCGCGTCGGTGCCGAGCCCCGACAGGTCGGCCGCCTTCTGGATCCAGGTGTGCGTCTCGGCCGACGCATATGCCGTGAGCTTCGTCGCGCCACCAGCGATGCCCTTCGCCCGAAGGTCCCACCCGGTACGACTCGCGTAGGCGACGCGCGCAGCGAGGAAACACACCATGTTCGCCATGTTGCCGCCGCTGACGAACAGCCCACCGCAGGACGTCGGGAACCCGATGAAATCGGCCACCCATCTGATGGTCAGCCGCTCGATCTCCGTTGCCGCGGGGGAAAGCGACCACGCCCCGACGTTGGGATTCACCGCAGCCGCGAGCATATCGCCGAGGATGCCAATGGGCGCCGGAGACGACGTGATGTACCCGAAGAACCTCGGGTGGCCGTTGAACGTGGAGTTGTCGAACAGCAGCGACGCAGCCTGCTCCAGCAGCGCACCCGGGTCTTCACCCGTCTCGGGGAGCCGACCATCACCCAGTCGCGCCCGAATCGCGCTCGGCGTCGTGTGCGGGCTCACCGGCCGCTCCGGGAGCGACGCCAGGAAATCGGCGACGCGATCGACCAACGCGTGGCCCGCGGCGCGGAAAGCGTCGGCGCTCATCTCCAGCGGCGCGTCGCGATGACCATCGAGCGGCGGCTCGCTTGCGAACTGCTCCGGCAGTGTGTCCACGACGGCTCCTGTCATTGACTCTGTACAGCCACCCGCCCTCCGAGAAACTTAGGCAATCACGCAACCCGATTCTTGCACGCGGGAATTTTGGGGACACAAACCCTGCCTTCAGGCCGCCTGTCCTATTCGGTAGCCAACCCCACGGAGCCATTCCGGATGATCCGCCGATTTGCCGTCCCGTTCCTTCTCGTGAGCCTCGCGACACCGGTCGCGGGGCAGGATCTCCAGGGGCGCGAGGGAACGCGCTTCACCTGGTCCGAGCGTGTTCCGTCGGGCCAGTGGCTTCGCGTGTACAGCCTCCACGGACGTATCGACGTCATGCCGGCGTCTGGAGACGCGTCGGAGGTCGTCGGCGAGAAGGTGCTGCGTCGCGGTCGGCCCGAGGACATCGCGTTCGAGATCCGGCGGGTGAGCGACGGGATCATCATCTGCGCGATCGACGACGACGAGGTGGAATGCAACGATGAAGGGATCCGACATCGTGGCCGTCGTGGGAACGGTCGCAACGATCGACGTGTGAACTTCACGGTGCGAGTGCCACGCGGGGTGAAGGTCGCCGCCCAGTCGGGGAGTGGCGACGTTCGCGTGGACGGCGTCTCGGCGGAGGTCCGTGCGGCGAGCGGCAACGGTGACGTGAGCGTGTCGACGAGCGGGGGGCCGGTGAATGCGTCGAGCGGGAACGGAGAGGTGAGTGTGACCCGCGCGGCTGGCCCGGTTCGGGCCTCGAGTGGGAACGGCGACGTCGTGGTGGCAACCACGCGCGGCCCGGTGAGTGCCTCGAGCGGCAATGGCGACGTGGAGGTGTCGATGGACGCCATTGAGGACCTGCCCGAGGACATGGAGTTCTCGAGCGGGAACGGTACGGTGACGGTGACGGTGCCGGAGAACTTCAACGGCGAGCTCGTGGCGGCGACCGGCTCGGGGAAATTCTACACCGACTTCCCGCTCACCATTCGAGGGCGGATCGACCCGCGGCGCGTGCGTGCAACGATCGGCCGAGGCGGTAGGCGGATCACAATCAGCACGGGCAACGGAGACGTCGAGCTCAAAAAGAAATAGAGGCATTGGGCAGCGGCAGGCTATCACTAATGGACCTGCGCGCGCCGCGCGTTCCCTCTCTTAAAAAAAGGGTGAGTGAGAGTGGAACTACGATTTGGCGGATGACGCGGAAACGGCCGGATCTGGGGATGGGTCTGGAACCAGGTCAGGCATCCAGAAGAGGGGGGAACGGCTCCCCGCGGACGCCACTCACCGGGAAAGCAGTTCTCCCTCGTTCACGGCCTCGGCGCGAGGCCGTGTGAGTGCTGAGGACCGATCCCCGGCATCCCCCTCATCCCCTCATCCGTTTCCCCCTCCGTTTTGGATGCCAGACGCGACGACCTGGCGCGACGCGGCGTCGGTGTAGAGCCGGCATCCGGCCGTTTCGGCCCTTTCCGCGTCATCGCAGTCCCGACCGGCCCCCGCGCGCCGGACCGTACAGGCGCGGGCCGTTCACCGTGCAGCAACCAGCTTTCTGCGCCCGTTGCGGCTCCGTTCCCGGTTCCCCGTTCCGGGTTCCCAATGCCTAACGTCCGGCACCGATCGACAGTCCGGCGTAGATAGTGCGCCCCGGCGCCGGCTCGTAGTAGCGCCCCGCCGCGGCGTTCGTGACGATGGACCCCGCATAGGTACGGCCGAACAGGTTCGACAGCGCGACCATCGGCACGACGGACACGCGCCCCACCGGGATGGTGCCGGTCACGCGCGCGTTGACGACCTCGTAGCCGCTCGACCGGGCCGAGTTCCCGTCATCGAGGAACGCGCTGCCCGCCGTGATTCCCTCGAGCGTCGCCGACCATCCCCGCACCATCCAGGTGACGTAGCCCTGGAACTGCTGGTTCGGTATGCCCGGAATGGTGTTGCCGCCGAAGTCGTTCGTCCCGACCACGTAATCACGGAAGCTGAAGTCCGAGTAGCTGTACGACGCGCCCACCGCCGCCCTGCCTAACGACGCGGCGAGACCGAGCTCGCCGCCGCGGCGCCGGGTCGTCCCGGCGTTCCGGAAGTAGCGGCGGCCACCCCCGCCCGGCACCTCGAACGGGATGAGCTCGTCGCGCACGCGCGTCGCGAACAGCGACGCGTCGTAGCGCACCCGGCTCAGAACGACGCCCTTCACGCCCGCTTCCACCGTCGTCGAGTACTGCGGGTCGAGCGTCGGGTTGATACCGGGTGAGCCATCCGGCTTGTTCGCCAGCTCCGTCGCCGTCGGCGTCTCGAACGCGGTGGACACGTTCGCGAACACCGAATGCAGGAGCCCGACGCGCGCCACGACGCCCACCATGGGACTCACGGCCCGGAGCGTCCGCTCGCCCGAGTCGTCAGGGTTCGTGCCGCCGATCAGGTTGTCATCGACGCGGAACCGGACCTGATCCGCCCGAGCGCCTAACGTGATGAAGTACCGCCCTCCGATCGCGATCTCGTCGCGCACGAACGGTCCCACGCTCGACACTCGTTCCCGCTGATCGACCTGCACCACGCCGCGTTCCACGCCGAGGGCGGGGCACGCCGCCGTGGGCGCGGCGAGCGGCGGATCGAAGTTGCAGTTCGCGAAGTTCCGACGATCGTCGTCCTGGAACTGGACATCGACGCCGGCGCTCACGCGATGCGTGAGCCCGAACAGCCGCGCCGGCATCGTGAACCGCGCCGTCGCGCCCGATGTCATGCGATCCACGTCCACGATCGCGAACGTGAGTGGGTTATCGAGCGTCCGCCATCCCACGTGGATCACCCCGGACAGCTCCGCGCCGCCGCTCATCCGGCGGCTCGCCGAAAGGCCGAGCTGCGACTGCTCGACTGCCTTGCGCGCGCCTTTTCGGATCTGGTTCGGGTCCGCCGCGCGGGGATCGGCGGCCATCTCCGCCGCGGTCAGTGCCCCCGGGTTCCGAGCAATCGGGCTATCATAGCCGGTGAACGTGAGCGCGAGCTCGCCGGACGGACGGACGAGCATCACGCGAGCCGTCCCCGTCGTCGACTGTTGCCGCGCATACCGCCGAAACCCATCCTGCTCGGTGCGTGAGAGGTCACCCTGGTACCGAAGGACACCCGAGGTCCCGCCCGCGGCTGCCGACCAGCGCACCAGTCCGTCCGATCCACCGTACCCGCCGAATCGCCCGGCAATTGGTTCCACTGGTGGGTCGACGGTCTTCACCTCCACCACACCGCCCGCCGCGTTCCCATACAGCGAGCTGGCACTGCCGCGAATGACCTCGATCCGTCCCACCGACTCGAGGTCGAGGTAGTCGATGGGCGTCTGACCGTCGGGAAGCGTCAGCGGAATGCCGTCGCGCACCACGCGCACACCGCGCACCCCGAACGCTGACCGCGCCCCGAACCCGCGGATCGAGATGCGTGGGTCCTGGGTGGGATTGTTGCGGTTCGCGACCGTGACCCCCGGCAGTGCCAGCAGCATTTCGTCGAACGAGAGGTGACGCAGCCCAGGCCGGGCACTATCGGGCGCGACGCGCGAGAGGGCGTAGGGAAGCTCGAGCGCCGGTCGCGCCGCGTCGCGTGTGACCGTGACCTCCACGGTCGGCAGCGTCGGCGATGGCGGCTGTCCGCTCGGCTGCTGGGCGCGGAGGGGGGCGATGGCGACGAACGCCAGCAGCGTCCATCGAGCGCTAGAGACGGTCCGCGATCGCACCGACGACGATAGTCCCACGAGGTCCGTTCCTTCCTGAGCTGAGCGAATGCCGTGCGAACGCTCGCGACACTGAGTCACGAGCGCCGGTTCGCCTTTCGGTGCTCGCCCCAGGCATCCCGATTTCGGCGCGGCAACGTGCAAACCGGGACCGGCGTCTGCAACCCCTGCGCCTACCGTGACTGGGTGCGGGTTGAGTCAATTCCCGTCCGCGATCGAAGCAGTCGAGGTTCTACCGCGGAGCCCCATGTCTCGCGCGCGGCCAGGCAATCAGAACCGAGGGGGAAAACGGATGAGGGGATGAGAAGATGAGGGGGATCGCTCCCCGTCCGGGACGCGCCCTCTCTCCAGAGCCGTGAACCGAGGGGGAACCGCTCCCGGGACGAGTGACATCCCGGGGAGCCGTTCCCCCTTCAGTCACGTTCCGGCGGGCGGAGCCTTGACCTGCGTGGGATGATGTCGCTCATCCCCTCATCCCCTCATCCGTACCCCTCTCAGGTCTGGATGCCGGACCTGGCGCGACACACGTCCCGTCAGCCGGCCGCTTCGGCCCCTTTCCGCGTCATCGCCGTTCCGACCGGCCCGCCGCGCCCGAGACGCGTGAGGTGTTCCCCGCGTCCTCCGCGTTCGCCTCCGCCGCGTAATCCCCGCGTCCGGCCCGATGCCACGAACGGAGCCGGCGGGCTCCGGCACGTCACACAAGCGGACGCGGAGGTCGCGGCCGGGGCGAACCCGGCAAACGGCGGACGCGGGAACTGTGGACGGTTCTGCCATCGAGAGGGCTGGCGGGTAGAGTCTTGGGGTGTCGGCGCCAATTCGCTGCTGCCGCGCAACAGAACGATGAAATTCGAATCTGACCCCGAATTCCTAGGGGTACTCCGAGTGTTCAGGGACGTCAGGCAACGCTAGTGTGGCTGTGGCCGGCACGACCCGTCGCTGGCCGCGCGTATCGCGCCGGCGCTGGAGCGAACCGTCACGGAGAAGACATGTCCACCATCCGCTTCGCCAAACGTCACGTCGTGTCCCGCGATGAAGCTGTGCTCTTCCTTCGACGACGCCCCGCAAACCTGCCCGAGCGCGGCGGCCATTTCCCGCGCGAGGTCATCGATCGAATCCTCGCGCAACCCGGCTGCACCGGGCTCCGGTTCTACTACGGGACCAAGCCCGATGGGACAATGACGCTCGTTTTCGTCGGCATCGATGATGAGGAGCGCGACATGGCGGATGGCGTACTGGCGACGGATTACTTTCCCTGCCCTCCATTCTGCGACGCCGCGAGCGCGCTGCTCCGCTGAATGAAGCGCCCTACCTAGTGGAAACCCCAGTGTCCAGCGGGCGGGCTGGGCGATATGGTTCTCGCGTTCACGCGGTCCCCCCAGCCCGCGCGCGACTCGGTTCGCGTTCGGGTGAACCCTGTCGGAGGACGTCATGACCAATCCACCCACCCCGCCCAATCCACCTCGCCGTCACAGGATCACCGCGGCCGAGGCACGGGCGCTCATGGCCCGGCGCCCGACGGGGCTCGAGACGCGCGGCGGGCATTTCCCCCGCGAAGCCTTCGAGGAAATTCTCGCGCAGCCGAACTGTGCCGGTATCCGCTTCTACTACGGCACCAATCCGGACGGATCCCCCGCGATCGTCATGGTGGGCATCGATGCGAACAACGCCGACCTGACGGACGGCGCGATCATCGACACACACTTCCCCTGCCCGCCGTTCTGCGACGAGAACAGCACGCTGAGGTAGACCGCAGGTGCAGCAGCGGGGCATCCCTTGGGTACTCTACGCCGCCGCCCTGTCGCAAACGCTCCCGCTCGTGGCGGCGTTTCGTTACGGGCCAAGGCTTCCGACGACCCGAAAATGGGTGGTCTTGTGGTGCCTCACCATGCTCGCGAGCGACGCCGCGCAGTTCTGGCTGCGCGGCCCGAGCAGGTCGAACCTCTGGATCGAGTACATCGTCGTTCCGCTCCACAGCACCATCATGCTCTGGACGCTGTCGCTCTGGCAGATGGACCCGGTTTCACGGCTCGCGTTCCGAGTCGCCATCCCGCTCCATCTGCTCGCGCTCGCGGCGATCGTCCCGGCGGTCGAATCGGGCGCGGCGTTCTACCAGTTCACCCGACCATTCCAGGCGCTCGTGCTCATGGCGGCGTCCCTCTACACGCTCGTGCGGCGCGCGAGCGCCGAGCCCGAGCGAGTGACGAGCCGTGACTGGTTCTGGATCACCTTGGGCACGTCTATGTTCTTCGCGATCCGGGTCGCCCTGGCGCCGTTCGTCGCGATCATGCTCGGCACCAACACCGAGCTGACGCGACTGGCGTACGTCGTCAGCGCGTGGATCGACATTGCTGCACTCGCTCTGATCGCCCGAGGCATGGTGTGTCCGCTTCCCCAAACGCGCTCTGGTGGTTCTTCGTAATGGTGGCGCTGGCGCTGCTGGTGATCTTCACCGCGTTCGCGTCCGCGCTCATCATCTACCAGCGGCGCTTCCTCCGGGTGCATCGGACATTCGCCGACAACCTGCTCGCCGCTCACGAAGAAGAACGTGCGTGGGTCGCGCGGGAAGTCCACGATGACGCGCTCCAGCGCGTCGCGATGCTCGTGCACGAGCTCGATGAATGGCCGGCCACAGCGTCCGCCAATCCACAGGACCGACTCGCTGCGCTCCGTGAGGAGATCGAGGACCTGGGCGTCATGCTGCGCCGCGTCGCGCACCGGATGCATCCGGCGCTGATCGACCAGGCCGGGCTCGTCCCCGCGCTGCAGGCGCTCTCCATCGACGTGAGCCGAGCGTCGGGCGTCCGGGTCGATGTCGTCGATGAGTCGAAGGGTGCCGCGGCGCCACCGTCGCGTGATCACGCGTTGCTCGTCTACCGCATCGCGCAGGAGGCGCTCCGAAACGTCGTCAAGCACGCGGGGGTCTCGCACTGCCGCATGATCGTCGCGATCTCGCCGTCCAGCGTCGCCCTGCGCGTGATCGATGAAGGAAAGGGGTTCGTCGCCGACGACTCGGCGCGCGGCCGCGGGCTGGGATTGATCAGCATGGGGGAGCGCGCACGGCTGGCCGACGGTCGGTTCGAGGTCTGGTCCCGTCCGGGCATTGGCACTACCGTGAGCGTCACGATTCCTCGACACCCAACCTGAGGCGCCGATGGCCTCTGTGCAGCGACGCGCCGCGGTGCTCATCGCGGACGACCATCCCCTTGTCAGTCAGGGACTTCGTGAGCTTCTGCGCTCCACCTACGCGGTCGTCGGCACGGTCGGCGACGGCCGTGAGGTTCACGAGGCGGTGGAACGACTCCAACCGGACGTGCTGCTCCTCGATCTGTCGATGCCGCACCGCAACGGCCTCGACCTGATCCCCGAGCTGGTCACCGCGTTCCCCACGCTGCGCATCCTCGTGGTGACGATGCACCTCGATCGGACGCTTGCGGATCTTGCACTGCAGGCCGGCGCGCACGGGTTCATTCCAAAGGGAGCCACGGCCGACGAGCTCAATAACGCCGTCCGGGAAGTCCTCAACGGTGAGCGGTATGTGTCGCCGAAGGTTCCGCGCCGAAGCTTTCGCGACGCCGCCGCACTCGACGATCCCTCACTCGACCGCCTCACGCCCCGCCAGCGCCAGATCCTCGACCTCGTTGGCCAGGGGAAAAGCAGCGCGCAGATCGCCGAAACGCTGAGTCTGAGCCCGCGCACCATCGAGTTCCATCGCGCGCAGATCCGGAAGACGCTTGGCATCTCGAGCGAGATGGGGCTGCTCCGGTATGCGATCATGCTGATGAGCCGCGAGTAAGTCGGCCGTCGGCAACTGAGGCCCGCGGCATCACGGCCATGGAGCCGAGAAAACCGACCGCGTCTGTCCGTCTGTTATTAAGCGGGGCGGCTCGGATTCCCGCCGCTCTGTGCCGCCGGTGGCGGGATCCGACCTCGAATTGCGTAATACCTCGTAGTACCCCGAGTGGACAGACGGTGTGACGACTCCTAGAGTGGCTGGTATGAACCGGCTCACGTTGTACGTAACCGCGCCGCCCTTCATGCACGTCGCGCGGCTCAGCGAAGGGCGTCCCCCGCTCGGTGCGATCCTCCTCGCGGACCTGGCTGATCGGCCTGCAACGAGCGAGGAGCTCCGGTCGTTGTTTTCGCTTGCCCCGTGGTGCCCAGTCTGCGTGCTGGTGGAGTCGTCGCACGCGCGGCGCAGGCTTCCGCGCTCGCCTCGCATGTGCTCGGTGGACTCGCTGAAGGAGGGGGGCGGCGGAGGTGCCGGATCCATCCTCGCCGCGGTCCGCGATCGGCCGCGGCCGGCGCCCATGGAGCTCGCGGAATGGCTCGCGGACCGCGTTCGCTGTCCCGGTATTCGCGCGCCGCTCGCGACGCTCTTCGGTCGCGCGATTTCCCCGAGCAGCCGCCCGATGTTGGGGACCACGTGGTCGGACCCGATGGTGCCGCCACTCGGGAAGTGGACGGGGAGCATCTGGCAGGAAGTCGCGCGCCTGGCCGACCTCGCCGCACACCGCGAGTCCATGGGCCGGCTCCTGGCACGGCGCAACGCGGCCGGCATCCAGGCCCTTCGGTCGATCGAGAATCTTCTTGGTGCCACGGAAGACGAGTTCCGCGAGCGCGCGGGTTGGGAGTGGGTCCTGGAGGCCGCCGTTCGTCGCTCGCGAGACGAGCCGCTCGGTGAGCCGCAGGAAGCCGTGCGCTCGCTCGCGCCGTCGCTCTCGGGCCCGGCCGACGTCGTGCGCGTGGCAGCCAGCGTCACCTCCGAGTGGACGCGTGTGCATCAGCACGCAGCAATTAGCTAGCTGGCACTGGTTGCTGCAGGACTACAAGAACTACGCTGGATTGCTGTTAGCTGCCACTGGTTGACGCGAAAAGCGTCCAACTGCGCTGCAGGGTGAAAAGCGAGAACCCTCGGGATGCCTCCCTATCGGGAAGGGGCATCCCGAGGGTTCTCGCTTTGCTGATAGCTGATAGCTGATAGCTAAAATCTGTATCTCACCGACAAATACGTCGGCTCCGCCCCCGTCGCCGACGAGACGTCGTCGAACAGCCTCGCGAAATCGATGGCGAAGTTGCCCGTATCGTACCCGACGCCTAACGACGGACCACCGAACCCGGCATCGCGCGACGCGTAGCCGCCGCGGAGATGAATGCGACGCCGCCACCCAAGCTCGGCGCCGACACGCGGCGATGGGTCGATCCGACGCATGTCACTGACCATGTCCGCGCTCACGAGCAGCTCCGCGCCGTCCGCGAGCGCGTTCAGCGCACTCACGCGCCACTCCATTCCCGCCTGAAGGCGCGACGGCAGCGGATCCGACTGCTGCTCGTCGTGCACCTGCACGCGAAGACCCACGTTCCTCACGCTCGCGCCGATCTTCACCGGCAGCATCGGGTCGAGTGAGAACTGCGCGCCGGCATCGAGCGCGCTCGTCGATGAGAGCACGCCCGTGTCACCCGGGCACGGCCCCGTGCAGTCCACCCGCCACTGGACCAGCTTATAGCTGAGCCCCACGCTCAACCTGTCCACCGACGCCGCATACGTGGCGGCGTAGATCAGGCTGCGCGGGAGGATCGTCCCGCCCTCGGCCCCCGTCTCATCGGCGCCGGTCGTCGCCCCGAAATCGCGCAGGCTCGCCGACACCCCGAACGACCCGAGCGACCGTGAGTTCGCGACGACGGCAATGGCATCCGCAGTACCGGCGATACTCTGCGAATGATGAATCGCGGCGGACGTCCCGCGCATGCCCGCGAGCGCCGACGGGTTCCACCAGACAGACTCCGTGGTCCCATCGAGCGCCATGGTCGCCTGGCCCAGCGCCACCGCCCGCGCGCCCGTCGGAAGCACGAGATCGAGCGCACCTTCGCCGATGCCGGGTCGTTGCGCGGACGCCTTGTGTACAGCGAGGGAGGACGTTCCCACCAGCACCGCGAAACAGAGACTCGTGCAACGCGTACGCGCCAGCGTCATGGTTCGCTCCTCGATCCCAGGGCCGCGGCGATGACACGATGGGCTGTCGTGATGGGCCGTCGCGGAACGCGAGATCATTACGTAGCCTTACCCACGGCCGGTTCGCCAGGTCACACCCGAAATGGGACGAGACGCACACATCGGTTCGTCCCAGCACCCTCTCTCGGAGGTCCCGTGCTGTTTCGTGTTCAGCTCGCCCGATCGGCCGCCGTCGTGCTCCTGGGTGCGGCGTTCATTTGGCCCAACGAGACCGCGGCACAGGCAGGACCGCGCGCCACCGGACCCGCGACCTCGGCCGCGGACGTTCGTCGGGCGGCCCGTCGGTATCGCGAAGCACATGAGGCCGAGATCGCCAGGGAGTTCGCGACCCTGCTCGCAATCCCGAACGTGGCGTCCGACAGCGTGAACATCCGAAGGAACGCCACCGCGCTCATCCAGATGCTCGAGCGTCGCGGGGTCCGGGCGCGAGCGCTCGAGGCGGCGGGCCCACCGGCCGTGTTCGGCGAGCTCGCCGTCCCCGGCGCGACCAGGACGGTCGTCTTCTACGCGCACTACGACGGACAGCCCGTCGATACGTCGCAGTGGACGGGCTCACCCTGGACGCCGGTGCTCCGTGACGGCCCCCTCAATGCCGGCGGGCGCGTCATCCCCATTCCTCCGGCCGGCCAGCGCATGACGGGGAACTCCCGCATCTACGCCCGGTCGGCGAGCGACGACAAGGGCGCCATCATCGCCATGCTCGCCGCGCTGGATGCCATGCGCGCCGCGAACATCACGCCGTCGGCGAACCTCAAGTTCTTCTTCGAGGGTGAGGAGGAAGCGGGATCGTCGAACCTGCGTCGCATGCTCGAGACGCATCGCGACCTGTTGCGCGCCGACGGCTGGATCTTCTGCGACGGCCCGGTCCATCAGAGCGGACAGCAACAGGTCGTGTTCGGTGTCCGCGGCGTGATGGGGCTCGAGCTCACGACCTACGGTCCGACGCGCGCGCTCCACAGCGGCCACTACGGCAACTGGGCGCCGAATCCGGCCGTGCTCATGGTGTCGCTCCTCGCGAGCATGCGTGACGACGACGGCCGCATCACGATCACCGGATTCAACGACGATGTGCGGCCGATCTCCGAAGCGGAACGTCGCGCGCTCGCCGCGGCTCCGGCAATCGATTCGACCCTTCGCCGCGCGCTCATGCTCGGAGCGACGGAGGCGAACAACGCGCTGCTGGCCGAGCGGATCATGCAACCCGCGCTCAATGTGCGCGGGATCAGGGTCGGCGGCGTGCGCGAGCTTGCGGCGAATGCGATTCCGACGACAGCACACGCCTCGCTCGACTTCCGCCTCGTCGCCGGCCAGCGGCCCGAGCGCGTCCGCGAGCTCGTCGAGGCTCACCTGCGATCTCGTGGCTACCACATCGTGAACGACACGCCCGACTCGGCGCTTCGCATGCGGCACCCGAAGATCGTGCGCGTCGAGTGGGAGGCAGGGTACCCGGCCTCGCGCGCGCCAATGGACATCCCGTTCTCGCGGGCGCTCTTGGCCGCGGCGTCGTCGGGCGCCACGACGCCCCCGCTCGCCATCCCGACGCTCGGCGGTAGTCTGCCGACGTCGACGTTCGAGCAGGTCCTCGGCGTGCCACTCGTGATTCTCCCCATTGCCAACCACGACAACAACCAGCACGCGGCGAACGAGAACCTGCGGCTGCAGAACCTGTGGGACGGTATCGAGCTCTACGCCGCGGTGATGGCGCGGGTGGGGCATGAGTGGAGGGACGCGACCGTCCCCTGACGCGACGACCCGGCGAGGTGGAGTCGAAGGGGAACGACCCGCCCAGGCACACCGAACTATTGCGTTCCCGCTGGGGCTGCTGGGGGCCGATGTTCGGACAATAGTCCGGTAGTAGTATTGTTTCGTCTAACGGCCCGATCCCAGGGCACCCGTGCGGTGTGTTCGGTCAGAGGCTCGTTGCCGGCGACCGGAGCGCGCGGGGCGCATGTAGGCTCACAAGGCGAAGGCGGCAGACACGCGAATGGCGGAGAATTTCCCGCAACAGCTGCAGGCAGCGCTCGGCCCCTCGTTCGCCATCGAGCGTGAGCTCGGCGGCGGGGGCATGTCGCGGGTATATCTCGTGGCCGACGCGGCACTCGCACGCCGAATCGTCGTGAAGATCCTGCCGCCCGATCTCGGCGGCAGAGTGAACGCCGAGCGGTTCCGGCGCGAGATCCAGATCGCGGCCGGGCTGCAGCATCCCTGTATCGTGCCGGTCCTGACGACCGGGGTCATGGACGGCATTCCCTATTACACGATGCCGTTCGTGGCGGGGGAGTCGCTGCGGACGCGGTTGCGGAGCGGACAGCTGATTCCCGTCAGCCGGGCCGTCCGCATCGTCCGGGACGTCGCCTCGGCGACCGCTCACGCGCACGAGCACGGAGTGGCGCATCGCGATCTCAAGCCGGACAACGTGCTGCTGTCGTCGGGGTACGCCGTGGTCACCGACTTCGGCGTGGCGAAGGCGGTGTCGTCGGCGCGCAACGGCGATGACGTCGAGCTCACGACGCGCGGCATGACCGTCGGCACTCCGGCGTACATGGCGCCGGAGCAGGCCACCGCGGATCCGGCCGCCGACCATCGCGTGGACGTCTACGCGTTAGGCGTCATGGCGTACGAGATCTTCGCCGGACACCGGCCGTTCGCCGGTAAGACCGCGCAGGAGCTGCTGGTCGCGCACATCACGAAGACCCCGCCCGATCTCGCTGACCGGCGTCCGGACCTCTCGGCGTCACTCGCCCGGCTCGTCATGCGCTGTCTCGCGAAATCCGCCGACGACCGCCCCGGCGCCGCCGAGATCGTCGAGGCACTGGACGCGGAAACCGCGGCGGCCGTGTCGAGCGGCAGCTCGACGCCGGTCACCGGTCCGAACGCCGTCACCGCCGCGCTGCCATCCGTCGCGGTCCTGCCGTTCGTGAACCTCACCGGCAACGCGGACAACGACTACCTCGCCGACGGCATCGCCGAGGAGATCCTGAACGCGCTCGCGCGCCTGCGCACGATGCACGTCGCGGCCCGGAGCTCGTCGTTCGCTTTTCGCGGGCCGAGTGTGGATGTTCGCGCCGTGGGCGAAAAGCTGGGCGTGCGGTCCGTGCTCGAGGGGAGCGTTCGGAGGTCCGGCAACCGCTTTCGCGTGACCGTACAGCTCGTGGACGTCGCGAGCGGATTCCAGCTCTGGTCGGAGCGCTACGACCGCGAGGTCGATGACGTCTTCGAGATCGAGGAAAAGATCGCCGGGGCGGTCGTCGACACGTTGAAGGTGACGCTGCTCCACGGACGCCACACGATGCTGGCCCCACGCCGGACGCAGAACCTCGAGGCGTACAAGCTTTATCTCCGCGGTCGGTTCTCGTGGAACCAGACCGGTGCCGGCTTCGAGCGAGCGCTCGACCTCTTCGAGCAGGCACTGGAGCTCGACCCGGAGTTCGCGCTCGCCCATGCGGGGGTTGCCGACGTCTTCATTGCGGCGGGGATCTTCGAGACGATGCCACCGTCGGAGGCGTTCCCGCTCGCGCGCACGGCCGCGGATAGGGCGCGCGCGATCGACGACTCCGTCCCGGAGGTCCACGCCGCACTGGGCGCGATCAACCTGTTCCACGACTGGGACTTCGCGGCCGCCCGCACGTCGCTCGAGCGTGCGGTGGCACTCAACCCGAGCAACGTTACGGCGTACACGTGGCTCACGATCTATCACGCGGTGCGCGGCCAGCCGGACACCGCGCTGGAGTGGGCGAGGCGCGCGATCCAGCTCGACCCGCTGGCGGCCCCGGCGGCGTACAGCGAGCTGTTTGCCCTGTACACCGCGCGGCGGTACCCCGAAGCCGTGGAATGCGCGAACCGCGTGCTCACGCTCAATCCCGCGTACGCCGAGGGCTATCGCTCCCTCGGCTGGTGCCTCCTCGCACTCGGGAAGCATGAGGAAGCGTTCGACGCGCTGCGGCAAGCCGTCAAGCTCGCCGGCTCGTACGCGTGGGCGTCGGCGAGCCTGGCCGCAGCGCACGCGAGCCTCGGCGACTTTGACGAGGCGGAGCGGCTGCTTCGCCATCTCGAGGAGCAGGCGGAGCAGGAATGGATCTCGCCACTCACGTTAGGTGTGGTGTACCTGGCGCTGGGACGCACCGAGGACGCCCTCGCGTGCGTCGAGCGTTCCTACGAGGCACGGGACTGCTGGGTCATCTCGCTCGCCGTCGAGCCGGTGTGGGCGCCGCTGCGCGGCGCTCCCCGGTTCGAGGCGGTGATCGACCGGGTCAGCATCGAAGCCCCGGCCGACGCGGCGTCGGCGTTAGGTTCCCCGCGGCCCACGGTCGTCGCGTAAGGACAGGCGGACGCCGCCACGGCGCGGTGGTCCGCTTACGCCGTCCAGATCTCGGACAGCGCCCGGATGAAATTTCCTCCGAGTATTCCTTCGATCTCCGCGTCGCTGTACTTGCGGCGGGTGAGTCCCTCGGTGAGGTCGAACATCCGCTTCGGGTGATCGATGCCTTCGATGTCGATCCGCTCCCGGAACCCGTAGCTCCCCTTGTAGCCAGCGCGGAGCTGCTTGTTCAGCTCGGGCGGCATGTCGTCGTAGCCGTTGAGGTCGATGTCGCTGCCGACCCCCAGATGCTCCGGTCCGATGAGCTTCCGGACGTGATCGTAATGATCGAGCGCGTGCTCGATCGTCGTCGGCTCGTCGTTCTTCACGAACATCCGGACGCCCGTGATGCCCATGACGCTCCCCGCCTTGCCCACGGCACGGATCGCGTCGTCGGACTTGCAGCGCGGATGGCCGGGAGCGAGCGCGCGCGCGTTCGAGTGCGTGATGAGCACGGGCTTTTTCGAGATCTCGAACGCGTCGAGCGTCGTGCGGTCGCCGCAGTGCGAGACGTCGACGGCCATGCCGACCGCATTCATCCGCTCGACGATCGCCACGCCGAAATCGCTGATCCCGTCGTCCCGCCGTTCGGTCGAGCCGTTGCCAATGAGATTGCGCGAGTTGTACGTCAGCTGCGAGACGCGCTGGCCGAGCGCGTGGAACGTGTTCACGTCGTCGGGGCGGCGGAAGTGCTGCGCGTTCTGCAACCCAAGAATCACGCCGACGCGCCCCGAGCCCTTCACGCGCTTGAGATCGGCGACGCTGTCGATCCGCATGAAGAAGCGATCCGCACCGGCAATGAAGCTGTTCCACCCCGCGAAGAACATCAGCCCCGACTCGTAGGCGTTGACGCCGCCGAGACCGACGGCCGGGTGGATGACGTTGATCCCGGAGTCCTTCCACGCCTGGAACTCACTTTCGGTGAACGACTCGGGGTTCGCGAAGAACTTGTTCTGCTGCGGGAAGTTCAGCGTCAACACGCAGAGCATGTCGATGACGGTCGACCGCTGCATGAGTGCGATCGTCCGCGCGGAATACTCGGCGTGTGAGAACGCGAAGAGGCGATAGCGCCCGCGGTTGATGAACGGTGCCGCCAGTGGCGCCGCGGCGGCTGCCGCGCAGGCCACCGCGGTGTGCTTGAGCATCGACCGGCGCGAGAGGCGGTCGAAATCGTTAGGCTCCGGACGTCGCGTCATCGTGGGCTCCCCGAGGTGGTCGCGGCCGGACGCGAGGGACGGTCCGGCACCTTCTTGAACGTCACCAGTCCCACCAGATCGACCTGCACGTCGTCGACCTTCCCGGCAGGATTCAGCCGGAAGTGCACCGGTGCCGGCGGCAGGACTGGCGAATCGAACCGCACCCGGAACGTGTCGAAGTGCCAGTGCTCGAGCGGGCCGCGCCACGTGGGTCCGAAGGCGAAATGCAGCTTCCCGTCCTCCTCGGTCACCTTCGCGGTCCCGTACAGGCTGTCCACGTAGGTGCCGACGTACTCGGAAAGCGGTAGTGATGGTTTCGTGTTGGGGACTCGCGCCTGTTGCGCGGTCTGCGCCGCGCGCGCACGCGCCTGCGCCGAGTCGGCGCGCGCACGCATCTGCGCGCTCCAGTCCTTGAGCGGCCGTTTCAGCTGATGATCGATCGCGCGGAGCATCACCGCCGACGGCAGCGTCGAGCCGTTCATGTTCGAGAGGATGACGATCCCGAATTTCTCCTCGGGCAGCATGCCGACGAGCGCGGTCATGCCGTCGATGTTCCCGCCGTGCTGCACGAGAAGCCGTCCCTCGTAATCGCTGAGGAACCATCCGAGTCCGTACGCCGTGAGATGCGCCGAGGGGTTCTGGTTCCCTGCCCCGCCGCCGGGGATCACGATCTGC
>DASURJ010000468.1:0-9347 GCA_036280115.1 Gemmatimonadaceae bacterium | reverse complement strand
TCGCGGTCCATCCCGCATCCGTCGTCGCTCACCCGAATCGAGCTGCGTCCGCCGTCCTCGAGCGCAACCTCGATGGTCGCAGCCCCCGCGTCGAGCGCGTTCTCGACGAGCTCCTTCACCGCCGACGCAGGGCGCTCTACGACCTCGCCGGCAGCGATCTGGTCGGCGACGGCAGGCGGGAGAACGGCGATTCGGGCCGCGCGACGGAGCTCGACGTTCCCCGCGCTCATCGCGGCCCGGCTGCCCACGGGCGCGCGATCGGCTCCAGGCGATCGGTTTCGAGCCACCCCTCGCGATCATCGCCCGTGCGCACGAGCGACCATACTCCCTCCTCGCGCACCGTGCGCGTCACCTCGCCAGTGAGCACGGGAGAGCCGGCATCGCTGCCAAGTGCGGGAAGCGCACGGAGGCGCGACGCTTCTACCACGACGGCGAGCCGTCTGGCGTCCCGCGCCTCGCGGACGCGCACGCCCACTATGCCACTCACGATGGCGAGCAGGCCGACCGCGTACGCGGCATGGCGAAACGCGGGACGTCGACGCCACACCCCGACGGCGACGAGGAGCCAGGCCGCAACCCACGCGAGGCCACCGACGAGAGCGACCGTACGCTCCGACACCGGCGGCACGTTCGTCAGGTCCACGCCACCGAAACCCGGCGTGAGATCGAGCCGCGGGCGGATGTCCTTCGCGAGGGGGTCGAGTCGAAGCGCGCGCTGCCAGCCGACGGCCGCTGCGGATGTATCTCGCGCCGCCCACGCCGCCGTGCCGAAGTTGGCCCACGCATCCGCAGACAACGGCTCCAGACGTGCGGCCTCGGCGAAGAAGCGTTCGGCGCGCGCATAGCGCTTTGCCTCGTACTCCCGGACACCGCGGTCGAACGCCTCGCGCGCGGGCGATTGTGAGGTGGACGACGCGCCGAACGCCAGCGCCAGCCCCGCCACGACGCCCATGGAGCGCACCGACCCACGTCGCACGATCCGAGGCCGGGCTTCGCGGTCGACGTCCTGGAGGACCTCCCACGCGCGCGTCGGGCCATCCGGAACGTCGGATTCCTTTCCCGAATACACAGCCGCATCCAGCTCACCGAGAAGCTCGTCGGCACGGCGGGCGACTTCGGCCGTGACGCCGGCGCGGCGAAGAGCCCGAACGAGCGCGCGCCGGTCGGCCAGCTCGGTCGCCGCGACCCCGATCCGCTCGCCGAGTGCGGCCGCGTACGTGCGCCTCAACATGCCCGCTTCACCAGCCGCGCCTCGGCCTCGTCCATCACGCGCGATTCGTCGCAGGCGCTCCGACGCCGGTGGCGTCCGGCGGGTGCGCGGGCGTCGAGCCACGAACGCGAGGGCCGCAGGGATCGGCGCCGCGAGCATCGTCAGCCAGAAGGCCCGACGTGACGCCAGCGGAACGTCGTCGACCGGGCGCATAACGCGGCGCACTGGGAACGCCGGCCGTGCGGAATCGGCACCGACGTCCGCGACGAGAAGCGTCCCGGGCGCCACCGAGAGCCGTTGCGGCGACGTCACAGCCAGCTCGTACTGTTCCGTGTACGGGTTGAAGAACGGGTACCGGATCGGCGGCACCTCGACCTCACCACTCTGGCCTGGGGTGATCACCCAGTCGAATTCCTTCGTGCCACGCACGAGTGTGGCGCTCGAGTCGAGCTCGACGCGCTCCTCGGCCGCGACGGCCTGCCCCCAGGGAACGTTCAACGCGGGGCGCGGGAAGAAGCTGACGTTACCATCGCCAATCACGCGCACGGTGAGCACGAGCGGGTCGCCGACCTTCGCGATACCACTATCGACCTTGGCCTCGAGCGACAGGCGCCCGACGGCGCCGTGATAGTCATCGGGTCGGCCGTCCGCGGGGGGCTCCACGACTACGAGGGAGACCGTCTCGCTCCGGAGCTGGTGGCTCTCCTCGCGGCTGAAAAAGCTCGCGCTGAGCGGCAGCGAGTAGTTGAGCCGCGCCGGCGGGATCTCGTAGCGGCCCGCCGTGAGGGGGAACAGCGCTCGCTGGAATACATGCACCTCGTAGCGCCGGCCGTCGATCACCCGCTTCGACACGAACGAGCGCGGCGCCGACAGGTCGTACGCGAGCATCGAGCGGAGCTCGGGCGGTATGAACTCGGGATTGCGACGCAACCGGTAGCGCACGTCGTCGTTGAGAAAGACGCCAACCTGGTACGTGGCCTGTTCGCCGACGTAGACCGTGTCCGGGGCGACGAGCGCATGGAAGCTCACCCCCTGGCGAGGGTCGAGCCGTGAGCGGGAGACGACCGCCGGGACCGGCACGGCCGGCGCGTTCACGATCGTTAGGCGCGTCGGCCCGGACCGACCCACCATGGGGCCGACGCGGGCCTCGACCGGCGGGATCACGACGAGGCCGGGGCGCTGCCCGATCACGAGATACTTGTGCTCGACGACGGCGAGCCCGCGTGCGTACGTCCCCCCGCTTCCCACGCTGGTCGACTGCTCGATCCGGACTCCCGTGAGCGGCCCGAATTGCGGCGGCCTGATCGTTGGCGCTACCGGGCCTCGCACCTCGGCACGCACGGTCACCGTCGCCTGCTGCCGGACGGTCAACGTCTCCGGCGCGGTGACGGTCACTGTGATCTGGAGGACGATCCCGGCGATCGAGAGCATTACCAGTCCTTCCCGCCCGGTGGTGGCTGCGGGCGATTCTGCTGCTGTTTCCGCGCCTGAACGTTGCGCTCCTCGCGCTCGGCGCTGTTCAGCAACTGTTCCGCCTGTTGGTTGCCAAGTCCGCCACTCGGCCTGTCAGCCTGTGGCTGGCGTGGAGGACTTGGCTGATTCTGGCTCCCTCCGCCACCCCCACCCCCCCCTCCGCCTCCACCGCCGCCACTCTGCTCGTCCTTTTTCCGCAGCGCAAGCTCGTAGTTCCACTTCGCGTCCGCGTCGCTCGAACGCATGAGGAGCGCACGCTTGTAGGTTTCCAGCGCGGCGTCAAGCGCCGGTTCGGCCGAATCGCCCTTCGCCGCCAGCCCACGTTTCAGGTGCGCGAGGCCGAGGTTGAACGTCGCGCGGAACCGGACTTCGGGATCCGTCGCTTTCACCGCGCGCTCGAGCACTTCGATCGCGGACGTGAGCGAGTCGGCAGCGAGCAACGCGGTACCGAGGTTGTAGAGGACTTCCGGGCGGCGGTCCCCGCGGTCGATGGCGCGCCGATAGAGCGTCGCGGCCCGCATGTAGCGCTTCGCCTCGTACTCGCGCGCCGCATCGCGGACGTCGTCGGCCCGCGCTTCGCGCAGCGGAACGAGGAAGGCAAGAAGGAGCCCCGCCGCCGTCGCCGCCGCGGCGGGCGACCGGCGCCGCCGTCCGCGGCGCTCACTGAGGGCCGTATCGAGAAGGAGGAGCAGCACGGCAGGAATGAGGAAGAGTTGAAATCGTGGGGTCTGCGTTCGACCGGCTTCGACCGCACGTTGGACGCCACGTAGCTGGACGAGAGCACGCCGTACCTTGGCCGCCTTGTCGGTTTCCGCGGCGTCGATGAACGTGCCGTTCGCCGCCTGCGCGGCTGCACGCAGCATCTCGGGGTGATACTTCGTGACGACCACGTTGCCCTCGAGATCGCGCTTTTCCGACACACCACGGTTGTCGCGCACGGGGATCGTGGAGCCCGCCTCCGTTCCGAAGCCGACCGTCACGACACTGACCCCTGCCTCGCCGGCCTGGGTCGCTGCCGCGACGACATCCTCGACCGGCTCGAACGCTTCCCCGTCGCTGAAGATCACGATCGCGCGGTCACTGCCGCTCTTCGTCGCCGCGAGAAGGTCGGTGCCCTGCCGAATGGTGCGCGCGAGCGAGCTCCCTGCCTGCCCGACTACCGACGGGTCGAGGTTGTCGAGGAAGAGGTCGAGCGCCGCGTCGTCGACGGTGAGTGGCGTGAGGATGTAGCTCCGACCAGCGAACGCCAGGAGGGCGAATCGGTCGCTCGGTGAGGCCGCACGGAGCCGGCGGATCTCTTGCTTCACCTTCTCGAGCCGGTTCGGCCGCTCGTCAGGCGCCATCATCGAGAGCGAGGCGTCGACGGCGAGGACGATGTCCACCCCTTCCCCGCGAACGACGGTTCGCTCGACGCCCCACCGCGGTCCGGCGATGGCGACGCCGGCGAACGCCGCGGCGAGCGCGAGTCGCGCCGCACGCCAGCCCGGCGGCTGTGCGGCGTTAGGCGGCACGAGCCGCGTGATCATGGCCGGCGAGCCGAGCCGCTCGAGCCTCGCCCGGCGGCGGCGGTACGCGGCCAGGACGAGCACGACGACCGCGACGGGCAGCAGCACGGCCAGGACGAGGAGGAGCGGGTGTTCGATGACCGGCCTCATGCGGCGCGCTCCCGCGGCGGCTGAGACCCGGCCGCCCTCGCCGCCTCGGCCGCCTCGAGCTCGGCGTCGTGCACCGCCTTTACGATTCCGCGCGCCTCGGTACCGAGCTCGCGGGCCCGCTCGGCGGTGGTCGCGCGACGCGCGAACTTCACGAGGTCCGCGTCGGCAAGCACGAGCGCCAGCCGGTTCACGGGCACGGTCGGATGATCGCGGACCGCGACCAGCAGCTCGCTCGTGGTGAGCGACGGGTGCGCATCGGGGATGCGCCGTGCGAGATACGTGCGAAGCACCTCGACCATGAGTGCGACGTAGCGTCCCCGCTCGCCGGCTTCCACCAGACCGATGCGCTCGACGCGCTCGAACTCGGCCTCGGCCTCCGCGAAGGGATCGTCGGCCGGGCCGCGGCGTCGTTTGCGTCGACGATACCACCACCACCAGAACAGGCCGATGATGCCGAGCGCGGCGAGAATCGCGAGCAGCCAGTGCCACCATGGCCGGCCAAACTCGAACAGCGCGCGCTGTGGCTTCGGGACGTGGAGGCTCGTGTCGGCTGGCAGCACGCTGCGTACGTGGACACTCAGCGCGCCGAGCGGAATACGCCGCTCCCGCCCGTCGACCTGCACGACGACATCGCCGAGGCGAAGGAGCTGGTCGCCGGTGTCCCAGGCGGCAAGCCGCCAGGTCGCGCTCACGTCGACCGCGAGCGTATCTGCCCCCTGCGTTTCGCGCCGGGAATCCAGCGCCTCGACCGCGGCGCCGGAATCCGGTGCCGCCGGGAAGGTGACCGAGGCGCCTAACGGTGCTCGGATGCGGACGGTCACGCGGAACGGGTCGCCGACAGTGACCGTATCCGGCTCGACCGTGGCGCCCATCTGCAGCGGCGCGGGCTCCGCGCCGGCCCGTGGCTGCTGCGCCCCCGCGGCGCCGAGGGCGAGCGCCCACACCCACAGGCCGACGGACCGCGTCACCGCCGCCGACTCCGCGTCTCGCGCGACCGGAAGAACCGCATGAGCGGCTCGACGTACCCGCCGTCCGTTCGCATCACGATCTCATCGATGGCGAGGCGCCGCAGCAGCCGGCGCCTCGCCTCGCGCTGATCGGCGACCGCGCGCGCGTACCCTTCCCGCACCTTCGTGTCGCTCGTGTCCACGTCGATCGTGGCGCCCGACTCCGGATCGACGAGCCGGGCGAGCCCGATGTCGGGGAGCGTCTCCTCGCTCGGGTCCTCGATCGTCACCGCGACGACGTCGTGTTGCTGGGCGGCCAGCTTGAGTGGCCGCTCCAGGCCCTCGGAGAAAAAATCGGAGACGAGGAAGATGATCGCCTTCTGTCGCAGCATGCCGCGCAGGTACTCGAGCGCGCTCGCGATGTCGGTGCCGCGGCCGAGCGGCTCGTGGACGAGAAGATCGCGGATGACGCGGAGGACGTGCCGGCGTCCCTTCGCGGGCGGGACGACGTGCTCGACGCGGTCGGTGAAGAGCATGACGCCAACGCGGTCGTTGTTCCGGACCGCGGACATGGCGAGCACGGCGCCGAGCTCGGTGGCGAGCTCGCTCTTGAACCGCCTAACGGTGCCGAACCGCTCGGAGCCCGAGAGGTCCACCGCGAGCATGACGGTCAGCTCGCGCTCCTCGATGTACCGCTTGACGAACGGCCGCCGCATGCGCGCGGTGACGTTCCAGTCGATGGAGCGCACCTCATCGCCCGGGAGGTACTCGCGCACTTCGGCGAACTCCATGCCCTGCCCTTTGAACACCGACCGGTATTCACCGCTGAAAAGCGAGTTCACGAGCCCGCGCGTGCGGAGCTCGATGAGCTTGACCTGGCGCAGGATCTCGGGGGGAACCCCCACCACGACACGTTGCCGGGCCGCGTCGGGTTGCACGCGCCGGGAACCGGGAACAGGGAACCGGGAACCGGTGACTCGCGGTGGCGCGGGAGGCGTGCGCAGCGCGTGCCGCGCGCGCGCCGGTGTCTCGAACGTAACGGGACTCCTGTTGCCCGGTTCCCGGTTCCCCTCACCCGCCTTCGGCGGGTACCCGCCCGGTTCCCGGTCCTTCATGGGCTTTCTATCGTCGACAGGATCTTCGCGACGACGGCGTCACTCGTCACCTCCTCGGCCTCGGCCTCGTACGTCGTCAGCACGCGGTGACGGAGCACGTCGGGCGCGATCGCCTTCACGTCATCGGGGGTCACGAACGTGCGGCCGCGCAGGAACGCGTGCGCCCGCGATGCCTGGGCGAGCGCGATCGTCGCACGCGGGCTCGCGCCGAACTCGATGAGCGGCACGAGGTCCTTGAGACCCGACTCGGCCGGCTCGCGCGTCGCGTGCACGATCTCGACGATGTAGTCCACGATGCGCTCGTCCATGTACAGGTCCGCAATGCGCTGGCGCGCCTCCATGATGGCCTCGGGCGATGCGACGCTTTGCACGGGGATCGGCTCGCCACCCGCCATACGGCGCATGATCTCCTTCTCTTCATCGCGCGACGGGTAGCCAACACGCAGCTTCAGCATGAACCGGTCGACCTGCGCTTCCGGAAGCGGGTACGTCCCCTCCTGCTCGATCGGGTTCTGCGTCGCGAGCACGAGGAACGGCTCCTCGAGCTTGAACGTCTCCCCGCCAAGCGTCACCTGCTTCTCCTGCATCGCCTCGAGCAGGGCCGCCTGCACCTTTGCCGGCGCACGGTTGATCTCGTCGGCGAGAATGATGTTCGCGAAAATCGGTCCCCGCTTGATCGAGAACTTCCCGGTGGACTGATCAAACACCTGGGTGCCGAGCACGTCGGCGGGGAGCAGATCCGGGGTGAACTGAATACGCTGGAAGCTGGTGTGGATCGTTTCGGCGAGGGTCCGCACCGTCAGCGTCTTGGCGAGTCCGGGCACCCCCTCGAGCAAGACGTGGCCGCCCGTGAGAAGGCTAATGAGCAGCCGTTCCACCATGTACTCCTGCCCGACGACGCGACGCCCCACCTGACGCAGCACGCCCTGAACGAGCGCCATGTCCGCCTGCGAGGAGACCTGTGTTGCCACGTGCACGCTCCGAGGGTTGAACGAGTCAGGGCGGCGCTGCGGGCGCCGCTCGTGCTCGGCGTTTCAAGATCGAGACCGGTTGGGGCCGCGGCCCTGGCCGGTCATGAACGTATACACGAAACTCGCGTCTTCGGCTCCGCGTGGCGTCACCGCCGCTTCGGCCGTCGCTGGTCCCGGCGGCCGCTCCGACCCGGCCGGCGGTCGGTGTCCGGCTGCGATGTGTGCTTCGCGTCACGATGCGGCCGCGCTCGGCCCTCGCGTTTCGGCTCCGCGCGCGCACGGAGTGGCCGCCCGAGAATCAACTCCAGTCCCGACCGCTCCGTCGCGGAAAGCGGTCTCGCGCCCCCACTCGCAAGTTCGCCCAGGGTGACAGGGCCGAAACGCGTTCGGACGAGTCGGCGCACCTCGAGCCCGAGTGCCTCGCACAGACGACGCACCTCGCGGTTCCTTCCCTCGGCGATCGTAACCTCGAACTCGGATAGCCGGTCCCCGATTGGCCGTCCCTCGACGGAGATCGGCATGACGACGCCATCGTCGAGCTCGACCCCCCGCCTCACGGCGGTGACCGCAGTACGCACATTACCACGCACCGTCGCGACGTACGTTCGTTCAACCTCGCGACTCGGATGTGTGAGCACGTGGGCCGCCTCGCCATCGGTCGTCAGCAGCAGCACACCTTCGGTCAGGTAGTCGAGGCGCCCGACGTACGTGAGCCCCGGAATCTCGGGTGCGAGCTCGAACACTGTGCGGCGTCCCTCGGGATCCGAGCGAGTCGTCACGAATCCAGGTGGCTTGTTGAGCACCACCCACTCGTATTGCGTCGCCGCCGGCGCGAGATCCTGGCCGTCGACCGAGATCCGGTCCACTGCCGGATCCACCGACTGTCCGGTTCGTGCGACCATGCCATTGACCCGAACCCTCCCCGCGGCGACAAGCTCCTCGGCCTTGCGCCGCGACGCGATTCCCGCACGCGCGAGCGCGCGGTGAATGCGCATGGGTTCCGGCGTCACGCGTTGGGCGTACCGTTCGCCGCCGCCGGAGTGGCCGTGCGCAGCGCGATCTCGAGCTCGTCCGCCCGCGGAAGCTCTTCGAGATGACGAAGCGCGAATTGCTCGAGGAAGATCGGCGTCGTGCCGTAGAGGAGCGGCCGTCCAATGCCTTCCGCACGGCCGACGACGTCAATGAGCCCACGCTCGAGAAGCGACTTCAGAACGCTGCCGACTGCGACACCACGGATCTCCTCGATCTCCGCACGCCCGATCGGTTGGCGATAGGCAATGATCGCGAGCGTCTCGAGCGACGCGCCCGACAGTCGGTGCGGGCGCGCGGCCAACTGCGCGCGCTCGATCGCCTCGGTGTACTCGGCCCGCGTGAGGATCTGCCATCCGCCGGCGACCTCGACGAGCTCGACGCCGTGGCCGCCGTTGTCGTACTGGTCGCGCAACTCGTCGAGGGCGGACTGAATGGCGGCGGGTGAGGCGTCAGGGTCGAGCGCCGCGAGCTCGTCCACGGGAATCGGGCGAGCGCTCGCGAACAGCGCGGCCTCAAGCAGCCTGGCTAGCGGATTCACGGCTGATCAGAACGGAGGCAAAGGGACTGAGCTGCGCGAGACGCAGCTCGCCGCGACGGGCGAGCTCCAGCAACGCCAGCAACGCAGAGAGCACCTGCCACGGCGCGGCGCTCTCGGGACAGACATCGCGCCACCTGGCCGTGGCGCGTAGCTCGAGGACGGCGCGCACGGTCGCGATGGCGCCATCCACGTCGAGGGGGCGGGCGACGACGTCGTGAATTGCCGGCTCACGCGCCACGCGGAGCACGCGATCGATCGCGGCGAGGAGCTCGGCGAGCGAGAGCGCGAGCGGCGCCTGTGGCGGCTCGGCGGCCACGGGGAGGTAGGCGCGAGCGAACTGGTTGCGGCGCTCCTCCCCACGACGCTCGAGCACGTCGACGACCTCGCGCATCTGCTGATACTCGAG
>DASURJ010000467.1:0-5640 GCA_036280115.1 Gemmatimonadaceae bacterium | reverse complement strand
CCGGTTCTCAGATGACCTTACGAACCTGACCGCCGACAGAGCCATACAAAGGATGGCGGTGAACCCGCTCTCGCTCGAAGGGAAAGTGGCCGTCGTGACCGGTGGCTATGGCGTCCTCGGCGGCAGCATTGCATCCGGGCTCGCCGGCGCTGGGGCGCGCGTCGCCGTCCTCGGTCGGCGTCGCGAGCTCGCCGAGCAGAAAGCGGACGCGCTCAGAGCGGCCGGGGCCGATGCTCGAGCCCTGGTCGCCGACGCTCTCGACGAGCAGCAGCTCGACGCGGCGCGCGCTGCACTGCTCGCCGACTGGGGGCGCATCGACATTCTGATCAACGCGGCCGGCGGAAACGTCGCTCGGGCGCGAAGCGACGACCGCCCCGTTTTCGATGTGCCCCGCGATGCGATCGAGGAGGTGTTCCGGCTCAACCTCCATGGCAGCCTCATCCCGAGCCTGCGGTTCGGCGAAGTCATGGGGCGGCAGCGTTCCGGCGTGATCATCAACATCTCGTCCATGGCCGCCACGCGCGCTCTCACCGGCGTCCTCGGCTACTCGATGGCGAAGGCCGGGATCGACAGCCTCACGCGCTGGCTCGCGGTGGACCTCGCCCGCCGATACGGCGATGGGGTTCGCGTGAACGCGATTTCCCCCGGGTTCTTCGTCGCCGAGCAGAATCGGGCGGTGCTCATCAATCCGGACGGCAGCTATACCCCGCGGGCGCTCACCATCATCGCCCACACGCCGATGGGCCGGTTCGGCCGGCCCGACGAGCTCAACGCCGCGGTCCAGTGGCTTTGCAGCGACTCGGCGTCCTTCGTCACCGGAATCGTCCTGCCGATCGATGGCGGTTTCAGCGCATTCAGCGGCGTCTAACGCCACGGCCGCGGTGGACGACACGCGGACATCCAGCTACCGCTGGACCATCGTCGCGCTGCTGTTCTTCGCGACGACGATCAACTACATGGACCGCCAGGTCCTGGGTATTCTGGCGCCGACGCTTCAGCGCGAGCTGGCGTGGTCAGAGGCCGATTATGGCGCCATCGTGTCATGGTTCAGTCTCTCGTACGGCGTCGGACTCCTGCTCATGGGCAGGTTTCTCGATCGCATCGGCGTCCGAAAAGGGTTCTCGTTCGCCATCGTGTTCTGGAGTCTGGCCGCGATGGGGCATGCGCTAGCGCGAACGGCCGCGGGCTTTTCATTCGCGCGGGCGGCACTCGGATTGGGCGAAGCAGGGAATTTCCCGGGCGCGGTGAAGTCCGTGGCGGAGTGGTTCCCGAAGAAGGAACGGGCGTTGGCGACGGGGATCTTCAACGCGGGCAGCAACGTCGGGGCGATCGTTGCTCCTCTCGTCGTCCCGTGGATCGCCCTCACCTGGGGGTGGCGATGGGCGTTCATCGCCACGGGCGCCGTGGGGTTCATCTGGCTGGTGTTCTGGCTGGTGATGTATCGCGACCCGGCGAGCCACCCGCGCGTGTCGCCCTCGGAGCTCGCACACATTCGCAGCGACCCGCCGGAGCGAGCGGTCTCAGTACCCTGGATGGGATTGCTGCGCCACCGGCAAACCTGGGCGTTCGTCGTCGGCAAGTCGCTCACCGATCCGGTGTGGCTGTTCTATCTCTTCTGGCTCCCGAAATTCCTGGACACGAACTGGGGGGTGCGGCTGTCCGGCCTCGCGGCGCCGCTCGTGGCCATCTACGTCCTGGCCGACGTGGGTTCGGTGGGTGGTGGTTGGTTCTCGAGCCGGCTCATCGCGAAGGGATGGACCGTGAATCGCAGCCGGAAGGTGGCGATGGGTGTCGCCGCCGTGTTGATCCTGCCGACGGTGTTCGCCCCGTTTGCCACGAGCCTGTGGGTCGCGGTCGGCATCGTCAGTGTTGCCGCGGCGGCTCACCAGTGGTGGTCGTGTAACCTCTTCACGACCGTGAGCGACATGTTCCCACGCCCCGCTGTCGCGTCGGTCGTGGGGATCGGAGGGTTCCTCGGCGCTCTCAGCGCGATGGGATTCCAGCGGCTCACCGGCTACATCCTCGACGCGACCGGTAGCAACTACCAGATCATCTTCGTCATCTGCGCCGTCGTGTACGTGGGAGCACTGGTGCTGTTCCATCTGCTCGTGCCGCGGATGGAAGCGGCTCGGGTCGAGACGTAGGCGCAGGTACCCGGCGAGTAACGCTTTCGACTTGACAGACGCGGGCAGAAGACCGCAAGATGCCTAGTCATAAGGTCAATTGATCACGCTGCCCGGCTTCAGCATGAAGATCATCGACATCCGAGCCACCCCAGTCACCGTCCCGCTTGAAGCCCCGTTGCGCCACGCGAACGGCTGCCATTGGGGTCGCTTCGTCCGTACGATCGTGGAAGTCGAAACTGACGAAGGGCTTATCGGGCTCGGCGAAATGGGTGGCGGCGGCGAGAGCGCTGTGGCCGCATTCAATGGTCTGAAATCGTATCTCGTTGGGCACGACCCCGCGCAGCTCGAGCGCATGCGGTTCCTCATCGCGAACCCCACGGCGTCGCTCTACAACAACCGCACGCAGATTCTCGCCGCGCTGGAGTTCGCCTGCCTCGACATCCTCGGGCAGAAGTGGGGCGTGCCGGTGTACGACATCCTCGGGGGGAAGGTTCGCGACCACGTGCCGTTCGCGTCGTACCTGTTCTTTCGCTATGCGAACGGCGATGGCAGTGGTGAGGTCCGCACGTGCGATCAACTCGTGGCCGAGGCGAAGTCGCTCAAGGAGAAGTACGGGTTCACGTCGCACAAGCTGAAAGGCGGCGTCTTCGCGCCGGAGTACGAGCTCGAATGCTACCGCGCGATCGCCGAGGCGCTTCCGGGGGACAGCTTCCGGTTCGACCCGAACGGCGTGTGGTCCACGGAGCAGGCGATCTGGTTCGGGCAGCGCATCGAGGATCTCAAGAACGATTACCTCGAGGATCCCGTGTTCGGTCTGCACGGGATGCGACGCACGCGCGAGAAGGTGCGAATGCCGCTCGCGACGAACACCGTCGTGGTAGGGTTCGAGCAACTCGCGGCGAACGTCCGCGAGACCGCTGTCGACGTCATCCTGCTCGACACCACGTTCTGGGGTGGCATTCGTCCGTGCGTGAAGGCGGCCGGCATCTGCGAGGCGTTTCAGCTGGGCGTCGCCGTCCATTCATCGGGCGAGCTCGGAATTCAGCTGGCGACCATGTTGCACCTGGGAGCTGCGGTGCCGAACCTGACGTTCGCCGCGGACGCGCACTATCACCACCTGACGGACGACGTCGTCGAGGGCGGGAAGCTCACCTACTGTCGTGGTGGGATCCCCGTCCCCACCTCTCCCGGTCTTGGCGTCAAGCTCGACCGCGATCGCCTGGCCGAGTATCACGAGCGGTTCCTCCGGCTCGGAACGTATCCCTACGATCAGGATCCGCTGCGTCCGGGGTGGTCGCCGCTCATCCCGAATCAGTCGTGGGCCGATCCCACGGACGATCGCGTCCCGCAGATTCCACACTGACAGATCGGGAACGGGGAACGGGGAACCGGGAACGGTGAGCTGATGGCCAACGGCTGCGTGGCATGATCCGGTTCTTTTTTCTCGTCGTGGCGTGCGCGGTGGCGGCGGTGCCACTGCCTGTGCGCGCCGAGGACGGGTACGAGCTTTGGCTGCGGTACCGTCTCGTGACTGACTCGGCGCGGCTGGCCGAATATCGCGCGGGCGTAGGCGGGCTCTCGATGCCGGCGGAGACACCCACGCTCCGTGTCGCGCGTGACGAGCTCACGACCGCGCTCAATGGTCTCACCGGCGTGTCCGTACGGCTTCTGCCGCGTGCCACGCGTGGCGGGGTGCTCATCGTCGGAACGCCGGTGAGCTCGCCCGTCGTTGCGGGTCTCGCGTCGCGAGAGCTTGCGGCAGCGCTCCGTTCCGCAGGGGCCGAGGGGTACGTGATTCGCGCGATGGAGCTCGACGGCCGCCGCGCGATCGTGATCGCCGCCAATCGAGACGTGGGCGTCCTGTACGGCGCGTTCCACTTCATCCGGCTCATGCAGACGCACCGCTCGCTCGCGGGGCTCGACGTCGTGAGCGCGCCGACGGTGCAGTTCCGCATGCTCGACCACTGGGACAACCTCGACCGCTCGGTGGAGCGTGGGTACGCGGGCCGATCCCTGTGGGACTGGTCCGCGCTGCCTAACGGCTCACCGACGCGGTACGTGGATTACGCGCGAGCGAACGCGTCCATCGGCATCAACGCGGTCGCCCTCACGAACGTGAACGCGAATGCGCGCGTGCTCACGCCCGAGTACCTGGCGAAGGTCGCCGCCCTCGCGAATCTGTTCCGTCCGTACGGCATTCGTGTCTTTCTCACCGCGCGCTTCAGCGCGCCCAAGGAGATCGGCGGCCTGCGAACGGCCGACCCGCTGGACACGGGGGTTCGTGCGTGGTGGAAGGGCAAAGCCGACGAGATCTACAAGGTCATTCCTGATTTCGGCGGCTTCCTCGTGAAAGCGAACTCCGAGGGGCAGCCCGGCCCGCAGGATTACAGGCGTACGCATGCCGATGGCGCCAACATGCTTGCCGACGCGGTGGCGTCCCACGGCGGCGTCGTCATCTGGCGCGCGTTCGTGTACAGCAACGAGGTCCCGGTCGACCGCATTCGTCAGGCGTACGACGAGTTCCATCCGCTCGACGGCGCGTTCCGCGAGAACGTATTCGTGCAGGTGAAGAACGGCGCGCTCGACTTCCAGCCGCGCGAGCCGTTCCATCCGCTGTTCGGCGGTATGCCGCGGACGCCGCTCATGATGGAGTTCCAGATCACGAAGGAGTATCTCGGGCAGGACACTCACCTCGTGTACCTCGCGCCGCTCTTCGAGGAAGTGCTGGATGCCGACACCTGGGCGGCCGGGCAGGGCTCGACGGTCGCGAAGGTGCTCGACGGGACGGTCCATGGATATCGCCGCACAGGGATGGCCGGCGTCTCGAACGTCGGGACGGACCGTAACTGGACGGGCTCGCAGTTCAACCAGGCGAACTGGTACGCGTTCGGTCGGCTCGCGTGGGATCACGGTCTTTCGTCGTCGGACATCGCGGACGAGTGGATCCGCATGACGTTCACGCACGACTCGGCCGCGATCGCGTCCATCCGGTGGATGATGCTCGCGTCGCGCGAGGCGGTCGTGAACTACATGACACCGCTCGGGATCGTGCACATCATGGCGACCGGTCACCATTACGGCCCGGGCCCGTGGGCGGCGGATGCCGGGCGCGCGGACTGGACGCCGTCGTATTACCACCGCGCCGACACGTTAGGCATGGGGTTCGACCGCACGGCGAGCGGTAGCAACGCGGCGGCGCAGTACCACCCGCCGGTGCGCGACCGGTACGCGAATCGCGCGACGGTCCCGGACTCGGTGCTCCTCTGGTTCCACCGCGTCCGATGGACCGAGCGCCTGCCGACGGGGCGCACGTTGTGGGACGAGCTCGTGCACCGGTACAGCGCGGGGGTCGATACCGTGCGAGCGATGCAGGCGCGCTGGGCGACGGTCCGTGGGGCGATCGACTCGGCGCGTTTCGCCGAGGTGGATTCGTTTCTGACGATTCAGGTGGCCGAGGCGCGGTGGTGGCGCGACGCGTCACTCGCGTACTTCCAGACGTTTTCCCGGATGCCCA
>DASURJ010000466.1:0-3909 GCA_036280115.1 Gemmatimonadaceae bacterium | reverse complement strand
GCCGCACCACCTCGCTTGGCTCCGTCAGCTCGAACTGACGAATCAGCGCATCCGCGCTGTCGACCCAGATGATGGCCTTGGTGAAGCCTGCCTCGACACCGGGCTTCGGCACGAGCGACAACACGCGCGCCGGCCGCCCATTCACTGTGTCGCGACCGAGATCGGTGACCTGGAATCGTGAGGCGGGGGCGTCGAGAAATTGCGCGGTGAGATCCGGTGTGCCGTTCGCGTCCTTCGTGATCCGGGAGCGAAAGACCTGCCCGGGAGTGCTGCTCGGGAGGTAGTACCACACCCACTTGCCGTCGGCGACAATCCGATCGCCCGCCGGATCGGTGAAGCGGACAGAGATCTGGCTCGGGCGCCGCTGGACGACCTCACCCGTGGACCTCACGGTCGCGCCGAGCAGCGGGTTGGTGATCGTCTGCGCAAACGATGCCCGAACGGTCTTCACGTTCCGGTACGCGCGAACGGCACGCTGCAGCACGGCGTCCGCCGGCTGCGCCTGCACTGTCGCAAAAGACGCCGCGACAAGCGCGGCGCTCACAAAGGCTATTCGCATGACAACTCCGTTTAAGCGCGACAATGAGGAACGCGGAATGAGGATCGAGGAAGCGGATTTCCTGACTCCTCGTTGCTCATTCCACTTTGGTGTTCTACGCCACGCCCGCGGTGGAGGTTCCGGGGACCGGAGTTAGGGTGCGTCCGATGGCCGTAGCGATGGTCCGCAGCTCTCCGACGAGCTGCGCGAACTGCTCCGGGTAGAGCGACTGCGCCCCGTCGGAAAGCGCCCGCTCGGGATTCGGATGCACCTCGACGAGGATCCCATCGGCGCCGGCGGCGACTGCCGCACGCGCCATCGGAATCACCTTGTCGCGAAGGCCGGTGCCGTGGCTCGGATCCGCGATAATCGGAAGGTGCGACAGCTTGTGGACGATCGGGATCGCGGTGAGGTCGAGCATGTTGCGCGCGACGGTGTCGAAGCTGCGCACGCCGCGCTCGCACAGGATTACCTGGTCGTTCCCCTCGCTGAGCACGTACTCGGCGCTGAGCAGCAGGTCGGTGATGGTCGCTGCCATGCCTCGCTTGAGGAGCACCGGTCTGCCCAACCGTCCGACGCTGCGGAGCAGGGAGTAGTTCTGCATGTTGCGCGCGCCGATCTGAATGCAGTCGGCATACTCCGCGACGAGGTCGGCGCCCTCCTCGTCCATCGCTTCCGTGACGACGGCGAGCCCCGTCTCGCGCTTCGCGATGGCGAACAGCTCGAGACCGCGCTTGCCGAGTCCCTGGAAGGAGTAGGGCGAGCTCCGTGGCTTGAACGCGCCGGCCCGGAGGCACGAGGCCCCGGCGGCGCGCACGGCGCGCGCGGCGGCGACGATCTGCTCCTCCGATTCGACGGAGCATGGGCCGGCGATGAGCGTGATTTCATCGCCACCAACGTGAACGCCCGGCGCGATGGTGACGACAGTGTTCTCCGGATGCCATTCACGCGAGGCCTGTTTGTACGGCTTGGTGACATGGATGACCTGCGCCACGCCGGACAACGTCTCGAACCGCGATCCGTCGACGCGTCCGTCGTTGCCGACGAGCCCCACCGCCGTGCGCTGAGCGCCCGGCATCGGCCGGGCCTGGTAGCCGAGCTCCTCGATCAAGCGAACCACGCCCGCCACCTGCTCGGCCGTGGCCCCGTGCTCCATCACAACGAGCATTATCGCTCCCCGATCTCGATGGACCACCCGTCTTCCGCGAGCGTGACTTCTCCGTCGAATCGCTCGCGAACGATGCCGCGAATATCGACCTGCTCCACGGGCGGATAGAAGTGCGTGAGCACGAGCCGTCGCGGCCTCGCGATTCCCGCGAGCTCACCGCACCGGCGCGGCGTGAGGTGGATGGCCATCTCCCGCTCGTCCGGCAGCGAGCACTCCGTCAGGAGAAGATCGCATCCGGCCGCCCATCGTCCAAGGGCTTCGTCGAACCCAGTATCCCCGGTGTAGACGGCGCGACGCCCCTCATGGACGATGTCGTAGGCCACACTTTCTTCGGTATGAGGCACCTTGAAGGCGCCGATGCGCACGCCGTCGCCCAGCTCGAGGCCCTCGTTCGGGGCGAGCTCTCGGACCTGGACGTCATAGCCCGGCTGGCGTACCCATTCGCCGAAGGCGTGCGCGAACCGGCTGACGAGCGCATCGATGCCGGGGGGACCGATGACGACCGCCGGAACCTTCCGAGGTTGTTCGGCGCCGTACCGCCACGCGAAGATCAGGAAAGCGAGATCGCTGAGGTGATCGGCGTGAAAATGGGTGATCGCCACATGCGTGATCGCCATCCAGTCCACGCCGGCGCGAGCGAGGCGGTGCACGACACCGCTGCCACAGTCGAGCAGCAGGTTGATCCCGCCGGCGCTCAGGAGGTGGCCCGCGCACACGCGCGATGCCGACGGCGACACCGTCCCGGTGCCGATCGTCGTGAGGCGCACTAGCGACCGAGGAAGAGCATTCGCCGAACGACCTCGATGCCGTCGGCGCGCATGTGCAGTAGGTAAACGCCCGCCGGCACCACCCGGCCGTCGGACGCAACGCCGTCCCAGGCGTACCGCTCGTCGCAGCCGAAGCCGTCCGGGAGGTTTCCACTGGCGCGACCATAGCGGCCCGCGGAATGGTCGGCCGGAACCGCGTTCGACGGTACGAGGGTGCGTACGACGTTGCCTCGAATGTCCAGCACCTGCACGAGAACGTCAGTATCTCGCGCGACGTCGAACCACACGCACGTGATCAGGCCGCCGCCGGCGGGAAACGGGTTCGGAAAGTTCTGGTAGAGGTTCGTCGTGCGCGGCGGATCCTGTGTACGACCGATCGCCGGGAAGAGCAGCAGTGCGCAGGCGAGCGCCGCGCGACGCATCATGCGCCGGCGCCGACGGCCGCCTCGTCCGGCGCGAGCCGGCCCTCGATCGCTTCGTCCACCGACGGTCCGCCACGAAGCCGGACGCTCACCAGCGACGAGACGCCTGGCTCCTGCATCGTGACGCCGTAGACCGCGTCGGCGGCTTCGGTCGTCGTGCGCGGGTTGTGCGTGATGACGATGAATTGCGTGCTCTGCTTGAACTGATTGAGCATGCGCACGAATCGGCCAATGTTCTGGTCGTCGAGTGGTGCATCGACCTCGTCGAGCAGGCAGAACGGACTCGGCTTCGTGAGGAAGATCCCGAAGAGGAGCGAGAGCGCGACCAGCGCCCGCTCGCCGCTCGACAAAAGGTGGATGCGCTGTGTGCGCTTGCCGCGCGGCGACGCATGGATCTCGATGTCGCACTCGAGCGGCGTTTCGGGATGCTCCAGACGCAGATCACACTCGCCGCCGCCGAACAACGTCATGAAGATCTGACGGAAGTTTTCGCGCACCTGAGTGAACGTCGCGAGGAACAACTCCCGCGCCGTCGTGTCGATCTCGCGAATCGCCTGCTGCAGCGAGTTCTTGGCGGCCGCGAGATCGCCGCGCTGGGCGGTGAGGAAGTCGAGACGCTTCACTTCTTCCTCGTGCTCCTCGATCGCCAGCTGGTTCACGGGCCCCATCGCCTCGAGCTGCTCGCGGATCGCCTCGAGCTCGCCGCGCAGGGCCTCGTCCTCACCCTCGACGGCCTCGTGGGTCGCGAGCATATCCTCGAGAGGACGGCGCCACTCAGCTTCGAGCCGCTCCCGAATGGCCGTCCGGCGGCCGGAAAGCTCTGTCAGCCGCAGCTCCGCGTGGTGGAGCTCGTCCGCGAGCGACGTCGCGTGGTGGCGTGCGTCATCGACGGCGCGCTCGGCTCTCTCGAGCGCGGCATCGGCCTGTCGCACCGCTTCCTCCGACCTCGTCAGGCGCCCCTGGCCATCGGCGAACGTCGCACGGCGCGTCTCGAGATCGAGCTGCCATTCGGCC
>DASURJ010000465.1:0-2754 GCA_036280115.1 Gemmatimonadaceae bacterium | reverse complement strand
ACTATTGGCCCGGTCCAGTACACGATCTGCCCCTCGAAGATGCCGCTCGCGACCGCCGGCCCGATGGAGCGGGCGGGGTTCATCGACCCGCCCGTGAGCGGTCCGATGGTGAGAATGCCCGCCGCGACAGTGAAGCCGATGGCGAAGCCGCCCACCTTTGGTGCATTCGGGTCGACTGCCGTGCCGAAGACGACGAACGTCAGGAAGAACGTCGCAATCATCTCGAGGAAGAACGCCTGTCCGGCCGTGACGTCGAGCGCGATGGACTGGCCACCGCCGCGTGCCGCGTCGAAGAGCTCCGTGGGAACGGTTGCCTTGAGCGCGTACGCCGCCGCGATGGCCCCGAGGATCTGGGCACAGATGTAGATACCGGCCATCATCGGCTCGATGCGTCGGGTGACGAGAAATCCGATGGTCACCGCGGGATTCAGGTGCCCCGAGATTCGCATCGTCGCCGTCACCATGATCGCGAGGATCAGGCCGTGAGCGAGGGCGACGCTCACGAGCGCGGCCGAGGAATTCGTGTGGCGCGCCATGAGGATCGCGCCGCTTCCCACGAAGACGAGCGCGAAGGTTCCAACGAACTCGGCGACGAAGTGGCGGACGGCGTCGCGCATGGGAATCGATGGTCGGGAGTCGGGAGTCGATGGCAGGGCGCTGAGCCGCCCCGGTGATGGAAACCGCGGCGCGAAGCTAGGCGCCCGCTGTTGCCGTCGCCAGGGGCCGACTAGTTGTCGCTCCGGATCACGAGCGCCGCGTTGATCCCCCCGAAGCCGAAGGAGTTGCTCAGGACGTACTCGAGCTGCGCGTCGCGCCCCATGGCCGGGACGTGATCGAGGTCGCACGCGTCGTCCGGCGTTCGGAGATTCACCGTCGGCGGGATCCAGCGGTTCCGGAGCGCCAGGGCGCAGATCGCGGCCTCGATCGCGCCCGACGCGCCGAGCGCGTGACCGTAGTATCCCTTCGTGCTGCTCACCGGAATCCGGTACGCGTGATCGCCGAGGACGCGCTTGATGGCCAGCGTCTCGGTCGGGTCGTTGAGCGGAGTCGAGCTCCCGTGGGCATTCACGTAGCCGATCTCGTGAGGCGCCACCGCCGCGTCGCGCAACGCGAGGCTGATCGAGCGCGCCGCCTGCGAGCCGTCGGGCAGGGGCGCCGTCATGTGGTGCGCATCGTTCGTGAGGCCGTACCCGAGGATCTCGGCGTAGATCGGTGCGCCGCGGGCGACCGCGCGATCGCGCTCCTCGAGAATCAACACGGCGGCGCCCTCGCCCATCACGAATCCATCGCGGTCGCGGTCGAAGGGGCGCGACGCCGACGCGGGATCGTCGTTCCGCGTCGACATGGCGCGAATGAGCGCGAATGCTCCGTAACAGAGCGGCGACAACGGCGCCTCGGCCCCGCCGGCGATCATCACGTCCGCGTAGCCATCGCGGATCTGACGAAACCCTTCGCCGACAGCGATCGTTCCTGACGCGCAGCTCATGGCGTTCGTGGAGTTCGGCCCGCGCACGCCGAACTCGATCGCAATGTTGCAGCTCGACGCGCCGCCGAACACGGCAAGGGCGAGCATGGGCTCCACCGCGCGGAGGCCCTGCGTCAGGAAGACCGCGAGCTGTTCCTCCGCGAAGGCGACGCCGCCCAGCGCCGACCCCATCATCGAGCCGATCCGGTCGCGGTCCTCGGCGGCGAGATCGATCCTCGCATCGTCGAGCGCCTGGCGCGCGGCGACGACGGAAAACTGGCCGAACCGATCGAGCCGTTTCGCGCGCTTCGACTCCAGGTGATCCGTGGGGATGAAGTCGTTCACTTCGGCGGCGTTGTGGCTGCGAAAGACGGACGGGTCGAACCGCGTCAGCGATCGCACCGCGGAGCGCTCGGCCCGCACCCCTTCCCAGAGCGCCTGGCCCGTGATCCCAATGGGGGTAATGGCGCCAATTCCCGTGACCACGACTCGACGACGCATGGATGAATGAGCGGTAGGTGGTCGTTCAGCGGTGCGAGGGCCGGGGACCGCCCTCCTCGCGCTCGGCAATGCGTGCCAAGCCCGCGAGCGTTCGTGACGCGATTCCATGAACGAAGATCGGGCCGATCACCGCCGTGGCGGCGAAGATGCCGATGAGAGGCCAGCGCGGGCCGTCCCAGGCGTGCACGATGCGGACGAGGGTGCCTCCCTCTGCCGGCGTGAAGCTCCATTCGACGTCCATCCCCGTTGTAATACCACCGACGTGGTGAAAACGGATTGCGGGCTTCGCGTGGTCGACCTCCATCTCGGACAGCCACCACGTGGGCCAGTTCGCGGGGCCGAACGGTCGATTCGCTGACATCTCGACGAGACCGCCGCCATCCGTGGCGACCTCGCGAAACCGGACGTACCGGTAGTGCGCGAGGTGAGCCGGCCACTCCTCCACGTGGCGGACGACATCGAACACGCGCCGCGCGCGTGCGCGAACGAGTTGCTCGTCCACGGTTTCCATGGGCCGTCCTGCGGGCATGGGCCCGAGCTGGTAGGGCGGCCTGGGCGATGCGCGCTTCGGTTCGGTCGCGGTCATGCTGCCTCCGGGCACCAGCTCGCCGTGACGCGCCACCCCATTCGCCGCCTAACGATCGGCGGGTGTCCGATGGCCGACGCCACGAGCCGGCGGAGCTCGTTCGTGGTATAGCCGCGCATGACCGACACGACGCCGTCGTGTCGGCTCACGGGATGAAAACGCAACGGAAACGACACGCACCACAGGCCGGCCGCGGCGAGCC
>DASURJ010000464.1:0-3502 GCA_036280115.1 Gemmatimonadaceae bacterium | reverse complement strand
CGAACGACTGGCGTCGAGCTCACGCTTACCGCCGCGCTGCTGCGAACGCTGGACACCGAGTGGGACGCGAGACTCACGTTCGCCACACGCTCGAACCGGTTCGACGGATCGGATGGTGGTGATCGCCCGCTGGACCTGGGGTCGTCCTTCGACGGGGGGCGACGCTGGCTCCGGCGTGGCTATCCGATCGCCGGCACCTGGGGGCGCGTCGCGACGGGACGCGACGCCAACGGCGACGGAGTGATCGTGCCATCCGAGGTCACCCTGACGCCCGCCGCGGTCTACCTGGGACCGGGAACCCCCACGCGCCACGCCGGGCTTGCGACAAACCTCAAGCTCTTCGGAAACCGCATTCTCCTCTCGTTGCAGGCGGACTACCACGGCGGCCATGTGTCGAGGAACCTGACCGAGGAACTTCGCTGCGACTTGAACACGTGCGCCGCGCTCTACGACGCGGGGGCGTCCGTCGCTGACCAGACGCGCGCTGTCCTCGCGTTCGGTGAGGGCTCGGGGTTTGCGGAGCAGGCCGATTTTGTCCGCCTCCGCGAGGTCGGCGTGACCTGGGTGATCTTCCCCGGCTGGACATACCGGCACAACATAGGCGCGCTTTCGCTGACCGTCGTGGCCCGTAATCTCGCCACGTTCACGGACTACTCGGGTCTCGACCCCGAGATCAACGCCGCGGGCCAGCGAAGCTTCGGGACGACGGAGGCCTTCACCCTCCCACTACCACGAACGCTTCTGATCCGCCTCGCGCTCGAGCGATGCTCATCCCCGAGCGTTTCGTCATGTCGTTAGGCGTCGACGACACGGCAGTCCAGACTCACTTCCTCGCGACCGCGATCACGCTCCGCGACGTCAGCATCCTCACGCTGTTGAGCTCCCCAAGCAGCTCGACGTTCTCCCCGGCGACGTCCGGCTTCTTGGCCTCGAGCCGCCGCCGGAAGAGCGCGTGCGCGACTCCTACGAACGGCCCCCACAGCGCGAGCAGCAACCGAGCCGACGTCTTGAACCGGTCGTACTCCGCCGTCACCGACCTGAACCCCGCTCGGCGCAGCTGATACGCCAGGTAATAGTAGGGCACGGGGTTGATGTGCCCCGACGTGTGCCGCGGGTCATCGCTCGAGAGCAGCAGCGGGTCGAACAGCACCGTGAACCCCGAGTGCAGATACCGCACGCGCGAGTTTAGGTTGAGCACGTTAGGCGTGCTGACGACGGCGACGCCACCCGGCTTCGCGACACGAAACAGCTCGCGCGCGAACGCGAACTGGTCCTTGATGTGCTCGACCACTTCGAGGCTGCACACGACGTCGAACGAGTCGTCGGCGTACGGCAGGGTCCCGTCGGCGTTGATCGGGTCGCACCGCACGCCTGCGTAGCGGAAGAACTCGGGAAAGAGATCGCACGCCGAGAGTACGGAGTCGGGGCTTTGCCCGTCCGCCGCCACGCGGTCGCCCACCATCTTCGAGAAGTACCCTTCTCCGGCGCCGACATCCACGACACGCGCCCCCGCACGCAGATGCGGCAGCACGAGCGCGAAGACCTTGTCATTCGTGCTTTGATGCGAGATGGGCCGGATCTCGCCGCCCGTGGCCTGGACCGACATGGCCGGAATATACGCCGCGGCTGTCCTTCCGAGCGGAGGCGTCGAAGGCGCGCAGTCGAGGAATGGCGGGTCATTCCGCGCGGAGCCGCTCGGAATGACAACCGTTCCCTACTCCCTCGTTTCCAGCCAGACTGCCCCCACCGGCTGCCCCGGCTTCGCCACCAACTTCACGTGCAGCAACTGACGCTCCGCGTCGTAGAGGTAGGTCGCACGCTGCGCCACCTCCATGTCCTCGAAGCTCCCCACCGGATCGAGCGGGATGAAGTTGTCCCCCTCTCGATGAATGACGAACTTCGGATACGTGTACGGCACCGTCACCCGAACCCACTCCCCGTCCGCGAGATTGTCGTACGCGATCCGGACGCCGAGCGCGGCGCGTCCCGGGTAGCGCACCGTGTAGGTCCGGCGCGTGGGCACGTTGAGCGCCACCCACCGATCGCTGTACCCCGTCATCGTCGGCCCCGCCTGGCCGTCATCACGCTCGACGTTGAACGGCGTGATGACCGGGTCCCAGCTGCTGAACGCCTGCACGCTCACCCCCACGAACCTCGACGGACACACCGCCGCGTTCCAATCCGGACGCAACGTGCACGACGCGTCCACGAGCAGCGGGTTGTTCACCGTCACCGTCGAGCCGGCCCTGCCCGTCAGCGAGCCGTCGCGGTCCGTGAAGATCGACACCCGCTCGCCATCACCCTGCAGCACGGCCGGGAAGATCACCTCGCGCGCGTTCACGAACGTCACGTCGCGCACGCCGTTCGCGGGATTCATCATTGCCCAGTTCTGCCACTCGAGCCCCAGCGCGCCCGCGTCGCGCGTCCCGTTAGGCAGGAAGTTCGCGAACGTCACGCCCTCGGGCCCGACGGGACCGTCGTAGAACTCGAAGCCGTGCACGGGCCAGCTCGGGTTCGGATGCGGCGTGCGGTTGTCGCTCTCGCCCACCACCAGCGCGTCGCGCAGGAATGCGTCCCACGCGGCGAACGTCGCGCCGATCCGGTTGTCCGCGAGCACGCCGCCCTTCATCACGAGATCCGCCCCGCGCAACCACACACCGCGCACCACGTTCTTCCACGCCACGAAGTCACGGAACTCCGCCACCACCGCCGAGTTCGTGTCCGCCCGGTCCCGCCGCGGCAGGTAGAAGACCGTCCGGGTCGTCCCGTCAGGCGCCGGGCCGTCGTCCGCGTGAAGGCCCGTATGCAAGTTCGAGTGCGAGACGTTCCCGCTGAACTCGCGAAGCGGCACGTGCTGCGGCCACACCGCAGTCGTCGTCGAGAGACCAGTCGGATGCTGCGGCAACGCGAGCCAGAACCCGTGCGCCTCCGACCCGGCCGCGACGTTGCCGCGCCACGTGTTGTCGGGGTTCGTCATCCAGAACGTGGCCGGCGTCGCGTCGGACGCGAGCAGCAGCTTCCCCGGCGGCGGCACGCGCGTCAGTAGCCCAAGGTTCCCGCTGAACGTGTTGCGCGTCTCGATGCCGTCCTCGAGGAAGTAGCCGTGACCCGCGTGATCGTAGCACACGTTGTTCGCGACGGTCACGTCGTTCGTGCCGTGCACCGTGATGCACCGACTGAACGAGTTCCAGATGCTGTTCCCTCGCGCGTACTGTCCCGGGGCATCCCCCATCATGTGCCAGTGAATCGGATAGCGCGCGAGCTTCCCGCGCTGCCCCACGCGCGTGAGTTCCACCCCTTCGATGCGCGTGTCACCGCCCATCATCATGATGTGCGCGCCGAACCCGGTCCCCTCGGAGCGCTCGTCGCCGCGGACGACAATGTTGCGGCTCAGGAGCCCCACCTCCGCACGCTCATCCACCGCCTTCCCAGCGATCGTCTGCACAGTCCCCCAGTGCGTGTACCGGAGCGGCTCGGCAATCGTCACCGACTGCCCCGCGAC
>DASURJ010000463.1:0-2525 GCA_036280115.1 Gemmatimonadaceae bacterium | reverse complement strand
CACACTCGTGAACGCCAAGACTAGGTTCCGCACCCATGGCCGTTTCCGCCCCTACTGTCACCGGGCATGCGCCCGACGAGGGATCATCGGCGACGGTGATCGAGCCGGCTCGCGGGTGGAACGTTCCGGACGCGGGCGAGCTGTGGCGCTACCGCGAGTTGTTGTTCTTCCTCGTCTGGCGCGATCTCAAGGTGCGGTACAAGCAGACGCTGCTGGGCGTGGGGTGGGCCGTGCTGCAGCCCGTCCTCACCATGGTCGTCTTCACGCTGTTCTTCGGGAAGCTGGCCGGGGTACCGTCGGAAGGCCAACCATACGCGTTGTTCAGCTTCGCCGGGCTCGTGCCGTGGACGTTCTTTGCCAACGGGCTGACGCAGTCATCGAACAGCGTCGTCGCGAGCCAGAACCTCGTGTCGAAGATCTACTTCCCGCGCATTCTGCTGCCGACGGCGACCGTCCTGTCCGGTGTGGCGGACCTCGCGATCGCGATGGTCGTGTTGTTCATGATGCTCGTCTATTACGGGGTTACCCCCGGGTTCGCGGTCGCGTGGCTCGTTCCCCTCACGATGCTCGCGTTCGTCACGGCGCTGGCGGTCGGGCTCTGGCTGTCGGCCCTGAACGTCAAGTATCGGGATGTGCGATACGTGGTGCCGTTTCTCACGCAGCTCTGGCTGTTCGCGACGCCCATTGCGTACCCGGCCAGTCTCGTCCCCGAGCCGTGGCGAAGCGTGTATGCGCTGAACCCAATGGTCGGCGTCGTCGAAGGGTTTCGCTGGGCGTTGCTCGGGCAACGGAATGCGCCGGGCAGCGTGATCGCGGTATCGGCAGTTGCTGCGTTCGTGGCGTTGATCGGTGGCGTGCTTTACTTCCAGCGCACCGAAGTCGTGTTTGCCGACGTCGTGTGACGAGTCAGCCGTGACCGGCGCAGCCATTCTGGCCGACGGACTGGCGAAGCAGTACGCCATCGGGTCGCGGGTCAACTGGCACCCGACGATTCGCGAGGCCGTGTCGCGCGCGACCGTGGCGCTATTCCGGCTGCGGCGAGCGGCCACGGACGCGAGCGCGTCGCCGTCATCGGGCTCCGGCGGCACGTTCTGGGCGCTGCGCGACGTATCGTTCGAGATCGGTCACGGCGAGGTGACGGGCATCGTCGGTCGCAATGGGGCCGGGAAGAGCACGTTGCTCAAGATCCTGTCGCGGATCACGCGGCCGACCGAGGGGCGAGCGGTGCTCCACGGTCGAGTCGGGTCGCTGCTCGAGGTGGGGACCGGGTTTCACCCGGAGCTCACGGGTCGCGAGAACGTGTTCCTGAACGGGGCGATCCTCGGCATGTCGCGCGCGGACATCGTCCGGAAGCTCGATGAGATCGTCGCGTTCGCGGAGATCGCGACCTTCCTCGACACGCCGGTGAAGCACTACTCCAGCGGCATGTACCTGCGGCTCGCGTTCGCCGTTGCGGCGCACCTGGAGCCGGAGATCATGCTCGTGGACGAAGTGCTCGCGGTCGGCGACGCGAGCTTTCAGCGGAAGTGTCTCGGCAAGATGGGTGACGTGGCGCGATCGGGGCGGACCGTCGTGCTCGTCAGCCATAACCTGGACGCGATCGTCCGGCTGTGTCCGCGCTCGCTCCTGATCGAGAATGGGCGTCTGGCCGCGTATGGCGAGACGACCGGCGTCATTGCGCGCTATCTGTCAGGCGATCAGACCAGACCCGGCCCCGATCGCTGGGTGGAGCTGGAAGGTACCGGGCGTGGACGCACTGGGGGCGCAGTGCGGTTCGTCGGGGCGCGCCATACCAGTGGCAACGCCGCGACCGCCGGGCATGCGTACACCGACGGTCCGCTCCGCGTGACGATGCGCATCGTCGCGGACGCGACCGTGTCGGTCCCGTCGCTTGCGGTGACGGTCCGCAGCCAGACGGGTCTCATGCTCGTGAACGCCGACATCATCACCGAAGGGCTCGTCGTGACGCTGCACCCGGGCTGCAACGAGATCGATTTCCAGATCGAGGCGCTGCACCTCAACCCCGGGCTCTATCTCGTGGACCTCTGGCTCGGCGATGCCGTGGGCACGGCCATCGACTGGTGCGAGTCCGCGTTCTACCTCGAGGTGGTGCCGAGTCCAACGGCCACGTTAGGTACGACGGCGCGCATCGACGCGGTGGTGACGAGCACGTTCCGCGTCAGCGGGCCCACCCTCGTCGACACGACGTCATGATCCGGCGGGCGGCGCGGTGGCTGCTTCCGGCCGGCGTGGACGCGTGGCTTCGTGGCCTGCGGCCGGACGCGCCACCGCCGCCGGGAGCCGTCCACCTCGGTGACCTCCGGCGCCTGACGCCGATCAGCCGCGCGTTCGGCTACGATCGCGGTGGGCCGGTGGACCGCTACTACATCGAAGGGTTCCTCGCGCGGTACGCGTCCGATGTGCGCGGGCGCGTGCTCGAGGTGGGTGACGACTCCTACACACGCCGCTTCGGCGGCAACCGCGTCACGCGCCGCGATGTGCTCCACGTGCACGAGGGCAATCCC
>DASURJ010000462.1:0-2693 GCA_036280115.1 Gemmatimonadaceae bacterium | reverse complement strand
CAGCGGGGGGCCGGCAGAACGCTGGGAAAGAACGGGCGGGCGCTGGGTCCGACGATCACCGTCGACCGCATGGTCCGCGACGGTATCGAACTGTCGGAGCTGTTGCTCACGATGCTGAATCAGGACAAGCTCACACTCGTCGGTCACTCGTGGGGTTCGCGCATCGGAGTGCTCATGGCGAAATCCCGACCTGACCTTTTTCGTGCGTATGTCGGTACAGGTCAGATCGGCGCCGACCAGGCCATGACCGATTCCGCCTCGTATGATGTGTTGCTGAGAAAGGCCGAAGCGATGGGCGACGCGCGTGCCATCCGGGAGCTCAGGGAGATCGGCCGTCCGCCGTGGACGGATGGCCGAGGCTTCGCCATTCAACACAAATGGTCGAACATGTTCGAACGGGCGGATGTGTTCCTGCCGTCGACGCTGGCGCTCGCCCTTTCTGCACCGGGCTATTCACTGCGCGATGTGAACGAGTGGCTCGAGGGACAGATCCTCAGCGCCGAGCGGCTTGTTCCACAACAGGGCGCGATCACGACCGAGTCACTCCGCGGTGAGTTCCGGGTACCGGTCTTTGTGATCCAGGGCGCTGAGGACTTCACCACCCCGACCAGTCTCGCGCGGGATTTCGAGCGTTCGATCCGCGCGCCGCGGAAAGCATTCGTCACCATCGAGGGCGGAGGCCACTTCGCGGTCTTCATGGAGTCGGATGCCTTTCTCGCGGCACTGGTCAGGCTGGTGTATCCGCTGGCGAATCGGCCTTGAGTGCTCGTGCCCTGGTTGCCTGGCTGGTGATCCAGATACTTGGATGGAACCCATTGTCAACGAGCGGGGTGAGCGGCTGCTCTCCGTGCTGAGTGTCGCCGAATCGGAACTGTATTCGGTTGCTCCGGTCACGTTCTCGCTCGTGATAGCGAGGAGTGAACAAGGGATTCTATTGATATTCAATCGCAAGAGGAAAGTGTGGGAGCTCCCCGGAGGGATGATCGACCCGCACGAATCCGCGCGGGTGTGCGCCGAGCGCGAATTGGCGGAGGAGACGTGCCACTCTGTCTCGTCGTTGCGCTGGCTGGGACTGATCGAGTTGGACACGGGCGTCGAGCACGCCGATACTCGATCACGCGTGGAGTATGGCGCACTGTTCTGCGGCGATGTGATCGCGCAGAGTGCAGTGGTAAAGAACGAAGAGGTAGAGGAGATGGGCTTTTTCAGCGGAGATTCATTGCCACTGAACGTCTCGCCGATCGACAGGTATCTCCTGTCGCTTTGTCGGTAGTCATTCTCGCCGCGTGTTCGCGACTGCTGCGGCATCCACCGATGTGTTTCAGCTTCCCGTTCTCTTCTATAGATAGCTCAACCACCAGTCCGTGCGGCGCTGCTTGAGCGCACGAAACCAGCGGCACACCGGGTAGAGCAGTACCAGGGCCACGAGCCACAGCGCATACGCAGCGGACAGGCTGAGGCCGTAGCCTTCGGGTTTGTTGAACGCGGGCATATTGCGGAACTGCCTTCGATGCTGCCAACGGTCAGCCCCGCGACGACGACTGCCATGGCATGCAGCAGCGCGACGTGCGCGACGTAGAAGAGGAACGGCACGCGACCGATAGCGACGATGACGCGTGCGAGGGCGCTCCTGGCTTGCTGGAACAGGCCGAGCATGATCAGGCCGGGGCCGATCGTCATGGCGAGGAAGAGCAGTGAGGGCGGGTACTTCTCGCAGTTGACGAAGGACAGCACCGTATTGGGAGTCGTCCTCGGGAAGCTGCCGTGCACGCACCGTTGCGGCCGGCCATGAGAGGTACAACGACGAAGGGATGACGGATTGGTGCGCTGCTTCGGTGAGGAGGAGACGGCACTCTCACGTTAGGCGCTCGATTGGCGGCCGGCGCCATGAGCTGAAACAGGGCCGCCGATCAGAAATCGTCGGCGGCCCTGCGTACATGCGAACCGGCTGGACTAACCCACGTCGGTACCGCGACTCAGCGGTAGAACGCCAGCGTCACGCCGACCGATCGCGGCGGATTCGTCAGATAACCCACGCGCGCGAGCGTCCCGCGCTCGCGGTCGAGCGCAAGCAACGCTCGCTCGTCGGTGAGGTTGTTCACGAACACCGCCACATCCCAGGTCGCGCGTGCGATGCCCGCGCGCAGGTTGAAGAGGCCGTACGCCGGCAGTTCCGGATCGAACCGGAAGGTGGATTGGGTCAGTGGTCCCCCGATCGTGTTAGGCAGTGCGGTGAGGTCCACGGTGCCGAAGCCAACCGCGTGATCATCGATCTGGGTATACCGCGAGCCCACGTAGTTGACCGTGCCGGTGACGGACCCAAGCAAACCCGCCCGGAACGGGCGGCGCACCGTGACCGCGGCGGCCGCCTGCACCTGCGGTACGCTCGGCAGGCGATTTCCGTTGCTGATCCCCGAAATCACGCTGACGGTGCCAGCGGTGTCGGTGGAGGTCAGCGTCGATCGAAGCTCGGACTCGGTGAGCGTTGCCGACGCGGCGAAGTCGACGAACTGACTGGGCGCGACCGCGAGCTCGAGCTCGAGCCCCCGGCTGACGGACTTCGGCACGTTGAACACCAACCGTGACGAGCAGGTGCCGGCCGTGACGGGAACCTGAAGGTCCTGAATGTCCATGTGGAACGCGGACGTGTTGAGTGACACACGACCTCCCATCCACTGCGACTTCGCGCCGAC